>NZ_JAVYSZ010000001.1:0-238162 GCF_038728925.1 Acidiplasma sp. | reverse complement strand
TCCTGGTAAAAGTAGCAGAATAGAGTGGTGAAAATCCACTCCGCCGAAAGGGCAAAGGTTCCTTGGCAATGTTCGTCAGCCGAGGGTTAGCCGATCCTAAGGTCACCCCTAACAGGAAGTGATCGAATGGGAAGCTTGTTAATATTCAAGCGCCTCAGGTGTTTTGCCATATATGTAAGCTTTGGGATAAGGATTGTATGCTTGTCTACGTATGGATATCTATGTGTAGATGGAGAGTTGTAATGACGAGAAATTTACGAAATGATATTCGTTCCCGTATGGGAATTTTCTTGAGTCCCGGAGTCTATGAAAAACATATATGGGTCAAGCCTGAGTTCGTACCAAGAACCGACACAGGTGCCCCTAGATGAATAGTCTAAGGCGTTTGGGAATAATGGATGTGAGGGAACTCGGCCAAATAGTCCCGTATCTTAGGTAGAAGGGATGCCTATCCAGAAATAGGATAGGTCGCAGTGGCAAGGGGACCCCGACTGTTTACCAAAAACACAGATCGCTGCTAGTCCGTAAGAATTTGTATAGCGGTCGAAACCTGCCCAGTGTTGGTACCTGAAAGCTCCGTACAAGGAGAAGAAGGGCCAATAAACGGCGGGGGTAACTATGACCCTCTCAAGGTAGCGTAATACCTAGCCGCTTAATTGGCGGCTCGCATGAAGGTTCAACGAGAGTCCCACTGTCCCCACATTCAGCCCCGTGAAATTAATGTACTGGTGCACAATCCAGTCTCTCCCACATGAAAGCGAAGTCCCCGTGGAGCTTTACTGCAGCCTGTAGCTGTGACGCGATTTTTAATGCGTAGGGTAGGAAGGAGCCGTCGATATTCTGATCGTGGTCAGGATGGAGGCAACGATGAAACACTTCCCTTTGAAAGTTGCGTCACTAACCTTGAATAAAGGGACAACTATTGGTAGGCAGTTTGGGTGGGGCGCCACGCCTCTAAGAAGAAAACAGAGGTCTCCAATGGTTAGCTCAGAAGGGTCAGAAATCCTTCAAAGAGTATAAGGGTAAAAGCTAGCTTGACTGTGTTCCAGCCAATAGGGAACGCAGATGCGAAAGCAGGGCCTAACGAACCACCTAGTACCCTCTTTATGAGGGCAGGTGATAAGAGAGAAGTTACCCCAGGGATAACTGAGTTGTCCTCGGTAAGAGTACACATCGACCCGAGGGTTTGCTACTTCGATGTCGTCTGTTCCTATCCTGGTGCTGCATAAGACACCAAGGGTGGGGCTGTTCGCCCATTAAAAGGGATCCTGAGATGGGTTCACTACGTCGCGAGACAGTAGGGTTGCTTCTCTGTGGGAGTGCACAACGTCTGAAGGGAAGGAGCCTTTAGTACGAGAGGAACGGGGGTTCGTGGCCTCTAGTTTATCGGTTGTCCGACAGGGCAGTTGCCGAGTAGCCACGCCATACGCGAATAAAAGCTGAAAGCATCTAAGCTTGAAGTCGCCCCTGAAAATAGACGTTGTTTGAGACCACTCTTAAAAGAAGAGGTTGATAGAGCCGGGATATAAGTATCAAGCTTTTGCGAGATATTAAGTCCACGGCCACTAATAGGTCGAAAACACAATCTATGCTAATTGATTATCCGGTATACCCGCCATTTATTATTGGTCTTTATTTTTTAAAATTTTAATTAATACACTTAATTTATATTTAAATTAAATTTTGTTTTAACGTCATTTAAATATGGAAATGATGGAAATGCACCGTACTCTGTCACAGATAGTGCTGCCGCCATATTTGCTATTTCCATACTTTTATTTACATCAGATGTTTTTGTTAACATTGCAGCAAATGCACCGTTGAAGCAGTCTCCAGCACCTGTTGTATCCCTTGCATTAACGGTGCTCGGCTTAAAATATCTTATTTCATTTCCATTATTTAACAATGAACCATATGACCCGAGCTTTATTATTATGTTTGTTTGATATTTCTTGTATAATATTTCAGAGGCCTTAAATGCATCCTCCCTGGAATTTATATGCATACCTGATAGCTTTGATGCCTCAACCTCATTTGGTGTTATATAATCACTCCCTGAAAGAACAAAATCGTTTATCTCATTAATAGGGCTTGGATCTGTTATTATTAAATTATTACGACCATATGTTTTAATTACATACTCAATTGTATCCATTGGTATCTCCTGCTGAAGCATTATTATTGAATTATCTATTTTAATATCCTTTAAATCTTCCTCCCTTAAATCATTGTTTGCACCGGAAAATACAGATATCATATTTTTTCCATTTTTATCAACATTTATAAATGCCATTCCGGTTTTCTGGCCATACATTATAATTGAATTAAGATTTTCCTTACCTATAAAATCCTTAATAAGGCTGCCAAAATAGTCATTGCCTATTTTTCCAATGAGTGTTGTATTGGCACCCATGCGTGCAGATGAAATTGCCTGATTTGCACCCTTCCCACCCGGATAAACATAAAAACTGCCAGCCTTAATTGTCTCTCCTGGCTCAGGAAGGTGATCAGACAGCATCAAAATGTCAACATTTATACTACCTATAACGAATACCCTGTTCATCTTTCTAAATAATTAATATAAATAAATGCTTTATTATATACTATAATAAAACCCATTTTAGGAATAAAAAGAAAATATTTTTACTTACACTATATATACCCCATAAATGTATGATGAAACATGTGTCTTTTGCAGGGAAATCATTAGAAACGGTAAGGCTGCCTTTGTTTATGAGGATGAATATGTTCTTGCATTTATGGACAATGCGCCAATTGAGGAGGGGCATGTTTTGGTAATTCCAAGGGAACATTATGAGAATATTTTTGATATAGATAAAGAGATATATATAAAAATACAATTAACTGTAAAGAAAATAGCAATAGCAATAAAAAATGCATTGAAATGTGATGGTATAAACATAGGTCAGAACAATGGCAGGGTTGCCAATCAGGTTGTAATGCATTACCATACACACATAATACCAAGGTATTACAGAAAGCGTATAAACTGGGAGAGGGAGGTAGTGGACATGGCGGATCTGGAGATAATAGCAGAGAAAATAAGATCCGCCCTAAAGGAGGTAAAAATATGAAAAGTTTAGAGGAATTATATAAAAGGGCCATAGAATTAAAGAATAAGGGCATGTCCGATAAGGAAATCTCAACAGAATTGCATTTATCGGTTAATACAATATCATGGTTGCTCAGTAAAAACATTGGAGAGACCAAGATACAGGATGTTAAAATTGGATGGCGCAGCATAGGTGTTTACGGAAGCAGAATAGGCCATATAGCCGAAATAATGGCCGATATAATAAGTGAGGAGATTAACATAGATGATTTAGACTCAGTGCTTGGTATCACAATTAATGGCATCCCATTTGCAACATTTGTTTCAGACATTCTTGGAAAGGAATTAATGGTTTACAGGCCGCATCCATCCGGCAAGGAGGGTTTATTCAGCAGCAATTTCGCCGGTGTTAAGGGCAAAAAAATTGTTGTAATAGATGATGTTATAAGCACCGGGGAAACAATGAAAAATACAATAAACGATATAAAAAATCAGGGTGGCCAGGTGCTTTTATGCGTGGTTCTTGTCTCAAAGCTAAATATTGATGAAATCTCAGGAACAAGAATAAGGTCAGTAATAAGAACTACAATGGTGGGATAAAATTGTACTGGGCAGACTCAGTTGTTAGCAATTTAACCGGAGATCAGCTGGTATCAACAGGTATTTCCCCCTCGGGCCCAATACACGTTGGAAACATGAGGGAAATAATAACCGGGGATATTTTATATAAAGCATCACTGGACAGGGGCCTGAAATCAAGGTTTATATATTTATGCGACGACCTTGATCCCCTGAGAAAGGTTTATCCATTTCTTGATTCATCCTATGCAAAGTATGTTGGGGTTCCATTAAGCTATATACCATCACCTGATGGAAATGGAAAGTATTCAGATTATTTCCTTAAACCCTTCCTTGAAACACTGCAGAAAATTAATGTTAATGTTGAGGTCATAAGCACTACAGGCCTTTATAAGACAGGAAAGCTTGCAGATGCCATAGATACTGCCATAAAAAACAGGGAAACTATAAGAAAAATAATGCATGAAATAGCAGGTTATGACCTTGATGAATCATGGTATCCATATGAGCCCAGATGTTCAAAATGTGGAAAAATAAACTCATCACACGTTATTTCCTACGAATATCCATATGTCCATTATAAATGCGAGTACTGTGGAAATGAGGGTACATCAGATATACGGACAGACGATGGCAAAATGCCATGGCGCGTTGAATGGCCTGCAAAATGGTACTCACTTGGTGTAACAATAGAGCCTTTTGGCAAGGATCATGCTGCAGCAGGCGGATCATACGATACAGGAAAGGAGATAGCTAGGCAGGTATTTCATATTAATCCACCTGTACCACTTATGTATGAACGCATACTATTAAAGGGCGTTGGGGTCATGCACTCATCCACCGGAATATCAATACCAGCCTCTGAGGTCGTAAAATTCGCTCCTCCTGAGATACTAAGATTTTTAATAGCCAAAAATGACCCCTCAAGGCACATAGATTTTGATCCCGGCCTTGGCCTCTTAAATCTCATAGACGATTATGAAAAAATAGAGAATGCCTATTTTGGTCTTGAAAAACCAAACAATGAGAATTACAAAAGGATATATGAAATGTCTAGAATTAAGATTTTAAACGCACCTGAGAAAATTAACTTCAGGCATATAGTTAACCTAATACAGATATATAAGGACGATACAAGCCTTCTTGAGGCACTCAGGCGCAGCGGTTATAATAAAGAATATATCGATCATGCCCTGCGCGATGAAATAGAAACAGCAAAATACTGGCTGGATAAATACGCACCTGATAATATAAAATTTTCACTATCCACTAAACATATTGACCTTTCAGAAAAGGAAAAAACAATACTTTCTGAGTTTCTAAACAGTGTTTCTGGAATTGAATGGACATCTGAAAATATACACAATGTAATATACGATATTATAGGAAGAAATAAAATACCGCCCAAGGATGGCTTTTCACTGTTTTACCGTGTCTTTATAGATCGCGAGCGCGGTCCAAGGCTTGGTTATTTTCTTGCCAATCTTGACAGAAACTATGTTATATCTAGAATAAAAGACCTTTTGTGATTTTATTATAATAATTAAGAATATTTATTAATTCATTATGATTTTATGGCCAATGATAGTTATAAACCCTGATCCACTTGATTTATCATATGTGCCTGACCGAATGTTCTTCAGGGATGATCATATAAAAGCAATAACATCAGCATTAATACAGCCATCAAAAAGTAAAATATCCACAAACATGGTGATTTATGGCCCATCAGGAACTGGAAAAACATCAACAATAAAATTTATAATGAAATCCACTCCGTCATTAATCTATGAAAATGCTGCATCCTACCAGAATGTCAGGCAGCTGCTTGAGCACGTTCTGTTGAGGCTTGGTAGGCCAACAGCATATAAGGGTATGTCATATAATGATATATTTTACCTTATGAAATCATCCAGCTATGCCAGTAATGGTATTATACTCGCAATAGACGAGGCATCCGGCCTCATTAGAAATGATCGTGATGGCATATACAACCTTTTAAGATCAAAGGAAATTTATAATATAAATCTTAGCATAATTATTATATCCATGGAAAACCCAGTATTATACCTTGAGAGGCGCTATGGTACGGTTATTGAGCTCCCATTCAATAAATATACAAAACCTGAGATATTAGACATTATAAGGGATAGATCAGTTAAATCCCTAGTTCCCGGGTCATGCAGCATTGAAATACTTGATTTTATCTCTGAAATTTCATCGAAATTTGGAAGTGCAAGATATGCAATTGAGCTTCTTCAGAAGGCAGCATATATGGCAGAATACAGATCCTCAACAATAATAAGTGCGGACGACGTTCGTTTTGCGGTATCAATAATAAATCCATATATTACAGAGAGCAGGCTTTCCATGCTTGGAAAAAAGGATTTAATTGTTTTATTATCAATATGCAACCTTCTTGAGAAATCGCAGTTTACAAACATAGAAAGAATTAAAAAGGAAACTGCGGTTAACAGTGAAATATACAATATTAAGATAGGCAAATCAATAATTTACAGTATAATTAAAAAACTGGAAGAACTTGATATTATTTCATCAAGGCTGGTAAGCCATGGCAATAAATCAGGCGTTGTTAAGAATATTACAGTGACTGATGCACCTGTATCAATGCTTTCAAAAAAAATTGAGGATCTACTTTCCAGAATTTAAAAGTATAAAATCAATCGGTTTAAATGATCTTATAAGCATCCTTTTATAATAATCCCTGTCAATGTTTTCTGCATCCGGTCTTATTATACCGTGCCTTTTATCAATAATTATTCCATCAACCGACATGCCCGGGTAAATATTAATACGGCCATCAAGATATTTCATAAGGTAATATGTTCCATTTCTTACTTTGTATTCATTAATATGCCTGCTTATGGTAAATTTTATTTTAAAGTCATCAACTTTAAAACTGCTAATTTTATTTAAATAATACCTTTTAATTTTATCGATTTTTTCCCTTCTAAAACTTATTTGTTCAAAATCGCATTTAATTTCATTTAATGCATTTTCCTGAAATTTTTTTATAAACTCTGGTATATTTTTCCTTCTCATCTCTATGCCCCTTACCTTAAATGTGCCATCATATTTATAACCAATATAGCTGTTTGCCGATCCAATGCCATTATTCTTTGGCAAAAATGCTATCCATTTATAATGCGAATCTATAACTATTGGTATTCTTGTCCTCTCATAGATTTCATTGATGGTCTTTTGTATGTCCCCATCTCCATAAATCCACATAGAATCCACAACACCGTGTATAAAATTAAATCCATTTTTTTCAGCAATTCTAATGGAATTCATAATTATACTGCGCCCAATTGATGTTATTTTTTCATGAACATCTATCCTTCCAAATTTTGCATTTTTATATCCCGTGTATCCAAACGAATTTAAAAGTAGAGATTTTAAGGCCATATCCCTTTTCATATATATATCTGACCTTTCCCTTATGCCTTTATAAAACAACCTTGTTTCAAGCAATCCTCTTAGAAACATTGCCAGATGCCCCATGCCAGCTGAAGAAAGATTTTCCGGAGATAAATTATAATTTACCATTATACTAGGATACATGGAGGAAAAGTCAATTTCATAAACATTTTGATAAATTCCAGGGTCAGGTGTAAAAACAATACCACCAGAATCAGCCTCAAAAAATTCACCCGGTGTTTTTGGTTTTTCATAATCAGTCTTCCTGAACGGTATAAGGATTTTCCTTTGCAACGCCTCCTTTTCCTCTATAGATGAAACAACAGTTCCAGGAGTTACCACCGATACTGTTTCAGGCGGAAGCAGGGACAGTCTGGAAAGTTCTACTATTCCTGTTATCCCAGATTCCTGAAATATAAACGAATTTGAATCTATGCATATCTTATTATTTATTGAGATTGTTTTTGGCATGTATGAGTGCCTGCCATACGATTCAAAACTTCTGGCCCTGTGGGTCTTATATTCAATAGCGTAGCCATGCTTAAACATGTTATTTAATAATATTGAGAATTCCCCATAATAGTTGTTATAGATTATTATTAAACCATCATCTATGGCATTGTATAACTCCTCGTATATGTTTTTTTCGTATTTTTTCCCATTTATTGTAATATAGGATACATCATTATTTTTGATAAAGGCATAAATTTCAGCAGTTTTGATATCTGGATCATAATCGTATAAGGATCTTATTTTAAAAAACGATAGCCTGTTTAACGCCATAAACCTTAAAACAGGATTTATATCAGCATTGTATATTTTAATTTTATACCCAAAGGAATTCTCTATTTTTTTCGCAATATAATTAATCTGTGATGGCCTCATGAATATTCTGATTCCATCTAAATATCCATATATGTCCCGCATTTTTGTATGCTCATAAACAAGGTTTGAAAAGTCAAGGCTCCTCTCAAGCATGGACATATCATAATAATTGCCTGAAACAAAAATCCATGAATGATTTTTTATCTGTCTTTTTGTAATTTTATTTCCTGAAAGATACCAGAGATTTATGTAATCAGAACCAGTGGCGTTTACTATTATCTCCATTTTCAACCGCCTCTTTATAAATCTCAATCAAAATGGAGAAAAAAAATTGGTCTCTGTTCTCTATCTCATTTGAATGCTTTTCTGCGAATGATAGTATTTTCTTCAATACTATTATATCCTCACGCCTCATATGGCCGGACATTAACAATATATCATTCTCAAGGTATTTTATATATTCTCTTGATGACATTGTATTCCTTCCCATTATTGGATCATCTCACAGTTTAGTGTTTCAGGGCCAGCAAGGTTGATAACAATGTCATTACCATAAGCAACCATTCTTCTAATAAGATCAGAAACCACTGAAAGCTCCATTGTATCCCATGATTCCAGGGTTATGGTTGATATTACAATTAAAAAAGATCCCTCATGGCTGTTTATAAGTATATTCTCAAGCTGGTATGGTGTTAATATTCTCTGTATTTTTACATCATAATTTAAAACGGTTTTATCAAGAATAATCCCATCGGAAATAAGTATTTTTCCAATTTTATATCTGCTTAGCAGTGAGTTTATACTGCTCCTATCTGTTTTTATTATCCTTAAAAAACCCATACATTTTAATATAAATCCAGCAAAAAAATATTTTTATAACTATTAAAAAATGAGAAAATGAGTTATTTAATATACGCCTTTTTGATGATAACGTCCTGCAGTGGTCTGTCATTTCTGTCTGTTTTAACCCTGCTTATCTTATCAACAACATCCATACCCTTTACAACCCTTCCAAATACTGGATGCATTTTATCCAGATAATTGTTATTTACTGTGTTTATAAAAAACTGGCTTCCCCCTGTGTTTGGCCCTGCGTTTGCCATTGCAATTGTTCCCCTATCATTTCTGTTATTTTTAGTGAATTCATCCTTTATTGTATAGCCTGGACCACCCATTCCTGTTCCTGTGGGATCACCACCCTGAATCATAAAATCTGCTATTACCCTGTGGAAAATGGTGTTATTATAAAATCCCTTCTCAACAAGTTTTTTAAAATTGCCTGCTGTTATGGGCATATCATTATCAAATAGTTCTATTTCTATATCACCCATTGTTGTACTTAATATTACATTTGTCATGCTTCATAATAATGTATGGAATAATATACTTTTTTATTTAAATTACCGGATATCCATAATAGTAATAATCTATTAATAGTGATATCAAATATTAATATAAAAATAAAAAATTTTTATTAAAATTACTATTATAAAGTCAATATATTATATAAAAAATATTAGGTGATATTTAAGTATTTATATAATTACCGGATAATTATTAAATAATATGATGTAATAATAAAATGTATGTATGGCGATGATACTGATGTTTACTCTGTGATAGATAATGCAAGAGTCGGAAAATTTCAGAGGAGACTTGCAGTTACCGCAGCACTTGGCCCATTTACGGACGCGTTTAATGAGTTTGGGTCATCAGTGGCGCTTATAGCTGTTGGTATATTATTTCATCTTCCTCCGTACCTTGTTGCATTTGCAACCGGTGCATACTGGGTTGGCGTTGCAGGTGGGGCCATCCTTGGGGGAATAGTTAGTGATAGAATAGGCAGAAAATCATTATTCTTATACGACACACTTGGAATGGCCCTGTTCGCAATATTAAGTGCAGTTTCAACAGATTACCTGTTCTTTTTTATAACAAGACTTGGTCTGGGAATATTCATCGGCGTTGATTATGCTGCTGCCGTTCCCCTATTATCTGAATATGCTCCTGCAAAAAGGCGTGGTAAACTCTTATCAACAGAAAAATTATTTTTTATGTTTGGTACGCTTGCAACTGTTTTAATAGGTCTTGTATTAACAATAGACGTTGGATCCCTGCTTGCATGGAGATATGATTTTCTAATAGCCGCAGTGCCCGCGTTAATATTATTTGGCCTTAGGTTTGATATGCCCGCATCATTAAGGTGGGCAAAGGAAAATGGAAGAACAGATTTAATACCAAAAATAACAGAAAAATTAAAAAAGGAGGGCATAATGATAGACCCTGATAAAATAAATGTGAAGAGGCCAAAGGGGATTAAGGGAAACATAAAAGAATTCTTTAACAGAAAAAATTTAAGGGCAATAATATACATTTTTTGGATAGGTGCGGCGTATGCATTAACAGTCAATCTGGCATCTGTTTATTCATCGGCCGAGTTAAAGAATCTTGGTGCATCATCAACCATGGCCGTTCTGGGCACCTTTATAATCGATTTAATAGGTACTGTGGGAGTTGCCATAACATCATTAATCGTTGACAGGCTTGGAAGGAGAAAAATGGGTACATACGGATTCATTCTTGGTGCAGTGCCAATGGGTATACTGCTCATTGCAGACACATTCCATGTACTATCCATACCACTGCTTATTGCCATGTTTGGAATATTCTTCTTTATTAACGTGGGATTTGTTGGAACACTTCAGTATCTGCCTGCCGCGGAGATTTCAACAACACGTTCAAGAGGTCTTTCTGTTGGTTGGGAAAAACTTTTTGAATTTGGCCTAGCACTCCCGATGCTTACATTATATGCAATAATGGGACTTTATTATTCATTAGTTTATGACACAGTAATGTCCATAATCGCTGGCATTATCTTTTATGCTGTTTCAATTGAAACAAAAAGAAAAACACTGGAAGAGAATGCAATGACGGCGCTTTCGGGATCATATAATAAAGGTGTAAATGAAAGCAGGTCAGAGAAATCAGAAAATAACTAAATTTTATCATCATACCAATATTTAAATATAATTTTATTATATTTTAAAAATGGATTCTATTTCCGGATTTTTGGATAAAATCAACTCCAATATAATTCTAAGGGATTATGAAATTCCAGACCCTGGCGAAGATGAGGTTACGGTAATGCAGCATTACACCGGTGTCTGTTTCAGGGATATTTTAACACAGCAGGGTTTTTTTCCAAGGGTATCATTGCCCATAATTCCCGGCCATGAAATTGGCGGCACTGTCGTTGCAACAGGAAAAAATGTTACAGAATTCAAAAAAGGTGACAGGGTTGCATCGCTTATTTACGTACCATGTGGAAAATGCAGTTACTGTCTTTCCGGAAATGAAAATCTGTGCCCTAATAAAAAGAGTTTTGGTGAGACATTAAATGGTGGGTATTCAAAATATGTAAATGTCAATAAAAATTCTCTTGTTAAAATAGAAGAAGATGTTCCAGATGAGGCAATACCAATAGCAGCATGTGTGACAGGCATGATCGTTCATGCAATTAAAAAGGTTGGCAAAATAGAGAAGGGCAATTATGTCCTAATAACAGGTGCTGGTGGCGGTGTTGGATCAAACGCAATACAGATCGTGAGGGCCCTTGGTGGAATACCAATAGCAGAGACAAGTTCAAAATGGAAGGATGAGGAACTTTATAAACTGGGTGCAGAATATGTTGTACATGCAGATGATGATTATAATAAGGACATAAAGAAAATTACAGGTGATGGTGTTGATATAGCACTTGAGGATGTAGGGATTGCAACGTTTAATAAAACCCTCAGAAGCCTTAAAACAGGTGGCCGCATGGTTGTTATAGGAAATCTTAAGCCCGATCCTGTTAGCCTTCCTCTTGGACTGATAATTCTTAAGGGTAACAGTATTAAGGGTAGCATATCATCAACAAGAGAGGACCTTAAAACAGCACTTGAATTAAATGCAAGGGGCCTAAAACCAATTATAGGAAAAAAAATACGGATTGACGGGATAAATCAGGCATATGAGGATATGTTAAACAAAAAAATTTTTGGTAGGGTTCTTATTGATTTTAGCTAATTTTAAATAACATAATTGAAAAATAAAAATAATAAATATTAAATGTCTTTATGATGCGAAATTTTCACGGTTAATATTATGTTATTTATGTACACCTAATAATTTACGGGATTTGTATGGATTTAATTAAAAGTGAAACACACCATAACAAAAACCTTTTTTAAAAGTTAGGTATTAAGATACGATAATAAAATGTATATTGTCCCCTCTTCAACAGCCTACAATGTATCCAGAAGGCTTGCAAATATTTTATCATGCAGTGTTTCTGGCGTTATCAGGAAAAGATTCCCGGATAATGAAATGTATTTAAGAATTGAGGAAGATCTAAAGGATGAGGATGTTATTTTAATCGGAAATACAAGAAGCGATTCTGATATAATAGAATACCTTCTGTTACTGAATGCAATACGTGAGGAAGGTCCAAAGAGCCTGACTGCAGTCATACCTTATTTTGGATATGCAAGGCAGCATATGAGGTACAATAATGGTGAACCCATTTCATCTAAGGTATTTGCACAGGCGGTCAGCCAGTATGCAGACATGATAATTTCAGTGGAATTGCACGATAATCAAACAATAAATTATGCCTCAGTGCCATTCATTAATTTAAAAATAATAGACCCAATATATGAATATTTTAAATCAAAAAAGATAGATTATGTTATATCTCCTGATGATGGTGGATACGACCGTGCCAAAATTATAGCATCCAAATTGAAAGTTCCGGCATATTACATAGATAAGAAAAGAATAGATGCAACAACGGTTAAAATGGAACCGCCCGATTTAGATTATTCAGATAAAAATATACTTCTTCTTGATGATATGATATCAACAGGTGGAACCATTATAAAGGCAACACAGATGATGCGTGATAGGAGGGCTGCGAAAATATATGCCTGTGCAATACACGGGGTTTTTGCAATGGAGAGCAATATTAAGATTGAAAAGTATGTAAATGAACTTACGGTTACAGATACAATAGAAACAAAATATAGTAATATTACTGTTTCAGACACAATAGCAAGGGCGCTTCAAGGAAAAATAAAAATATAATATATGAAGAAGGGAATAAGGATCCTTGGCATAGACGATGGCCCATTTAAAAAGAATGTAGATAAGGAAACAATACTAACCGGCGTGCTTATAAAGCCGGATGGCTATATAGAAGGAATCTTATTAAGAACAATTGCGGTTGACGGTACAGATGTAAATGAAAAAATTTTATCAATGGTTAATGGGCGATTTTTAAGGGAGATTAATATAATAATGACAAACGGAATTACATTTGGCGGTTTTAATGTAATGGATATTGAAAAAATAAATAATAATACAGGCATACCTGTTATATCAATAATAAGAAAAAAACCTGACATTGATTCAATAAAATCCGCCCTGGAAAAGCATTTTATTGATCATGATTACCGCTTTAATATAATAAATAAAAATTTACCTGTGCTGGTAACAGTTAACGGAAGAAATCTTTATATAAACCATGCAGGAATTGATTACGATAGCGCAGTGCTGGTAATTAAAAAAACACTTAAAATGGGTAACATACCGGAACCTGTAAGGATGGCACATTTAATAGCAACTGCAATTAAAACAGGAGAGAGCCATGGCCGGCCATAAAACAAATGTTTTTATAATACAATTTATTCAAATCCTATGATAAAAATTGCCGGACTTGGTATTTCAGGTCTCTATATATACACAAGACTTAAAAATTCAGGATTTGATGTTTCAGCATTCGAATTAAAGAAGCCTGACCATTACATACCATGTGGCTTTGCCACAAATATTAACATTATAAAAAAATATGCTGATAATATTAATATTGATTTTGATAAATATGTAATGTCCTATGCAAAGGATATAACATTTTCCGGCAATAATTTTGCTGGCAGGCATCTTGCTTCAAAAGGACTTGTAACCTTTGATAAAAATAAATTTGAAAATGATATTATCAAAAGCATAAATTATGAAAAATCCATAATTAAAACAGAAAATAGAGATAATATAATTATAGACGCAACTGGTATTTCAAGGTACTACATCAAACAAACAACCGGGGATGATAAGTATTATACAATTGAATACCTAACAGAAAATTCAGATTTTAAGGACTTTTATTTTTATTTTCTCCCCCAGGGCCGCGGATATTTTTGGAGCTTTCCACTGGGAAATGGAAGATATCATGTGGGTGTTGGGTCAAAAAACATGCAGGATTTATCCATGATTAATAAATACAAAAGAATCAGGATTACCGGCAGGAATATAAGGATGAAGCCATTATTTTCTGCCATTTCAAATGATAATATTATAGGCATTGGAGAGGCCATTGGAACAGTATCACCGTTAACTGGAGAGGGAATTATACCCTCATTGAAATCAGCAGAGATACTATTTCAGGCTTTTAAAAAATATAATGACCTGGAATCATTAAAAGATGAATATGAAAGGAATATAAAAAAAGAGTTTTATTATTATAATATATTATACAGATTTGTTAAGAATGTTCAGGAAAACAGAATAATTAATTATAATACATTAAAGGCAATAAAATATATTAAAAAAAATATTCTGGAATTTGGAATAGATTTTAATATCCATTCCTTTTTGTCCCATTTCATCTGACTGGCTGATCCTCTGCTATTTTTATGCTTTTCATTTCCTTTATTTCATTTGATGATTCCTCAAGGGACCCCTTTGTTTCAGGTATGAATACAAATGTGACCACTGCAGCAATTATTGCAAGGGCTGAGAGATAATAGAATGCAACCGATTCTCCAAATGCGGCAAATACAGCAGGGAATACAAATGATGCCAAAGATGCACCTGTTCTTCCGGATGCAACTGTATATGACTGTATTTGTGATCTTATTTTTGTGGGCGCCAGCTCAACACCGTACATTCCAGAGGCCGTGATTGATCCGGGCCCTGCCTGATTTGAGAAATGCATGCCGAGACCATATGCAAGCATTCCTGCTATTGGAAATGCTGCAACTATCCCAACTGATTTTAAGCCGTCAAATAACAGAAGGAAGGCGCCCATTCCAATAAATCCAAGTATCTGAAGGAGCTTTCTGCCCTTTCTGTCTATTAATGATAGCATTACAATGCCACCGACCAGTGTAAAGACCTCCATTAGGTATGTCCATGCATCTGGTGATAATCCAAGCTTAGAAGCTATTAATGTGGGTCCGAACAGAATTCCTGCATATGCTATCTGGTCATAGAAGAACCATAGAAGCATGGCGGCAACATATTCCCTTCTGTATTTATGGAAGTAATACCTGAAGCCATGCTCATCCTTTATGTTTCCCTCTATTTTTATTTGCCTGTTCGCAACATATTTTACCTCATCCTCAAAGCTCTTCTTGTCTCCTGCTATTCTGGCTATAAATCTTGGTGTTTCAGGCATTTTTCTTCTAAGGTATACCACAGCAAGTGCAGGCACCGCACCAAGTGCCAGTACAATTCTCCAGAGAATAGCATCAGAAAGCCCAAGGATTGGCCCAGAAATCATATATGCAAAGGCTGCAAGAAGTGCACCAAATCCCCACATCATGCCAAAGCCGAATCCTATTGTCTTTCCCCTATCTTTGGCATTTGCATGCTCTCCCATGATCATTGGAGACATGACATAATCAGCACCAACGCCTATGCCAAGTATTAACCTTATTATTATTAGTGCATATACATTAATGGCAAAGATCTGCAGGAATGCAAATATACCAAGTATAAGTACATCAACTCCATAGAACTTTTTTCTACCACGTCTTGCAAGCTCACCAAAAATTAATGCACCAACCGCTGCTCCAATAAGCGCTGATCCGGCTATGAGGCTGGTATAAAGAACGTATCCAGGTGTGCTTTTTGTAATTCCGTATGATGAAAGCACTATGGCCAGAACTATACCAACCGATGAAAGGTCGTATCCATCGGTAAAAACCCCCATACCTGTTGTTAGAATGGATTTTACATGAAACCATCCAAACTTTTTCTTATCAAAGTCTTCAAATATATCAGACATTTTTTCTCAAAAATATAAAATGCTGGTTAAGATATATATCTTATGCATATAATCTATATATTATATATAATTACTATTAATTATATATTAAAATTTGAAAAAGTTTTATTAAAGATCAGTTAATAAAAACACAATGAACAGAAGGGGTCTTATAGCATCAATAATAGTTGTCATCATATCCATGGTAATAATAATCCCTGTTTTATTTATACTTGATACAATATATCACATCCCTTTCTTCGAGTCGTATAACATTTTTTTATATGCAATAACAATAGTTGCCGGTGGAATTATAATTGTAAATCTCATAGCATCATTAATAATGAACAGGGCCACCAGGGCAATAGGAAAATCAACAGCCGGAACCTTAAGTTTCACAGTAAAAATTGTCGGGTATCTGATTATAATTATAATATTCTTCACATTTGTTAAAATAGATATCGGTGCTGCACTTGCAGCAGGTGGTTTCGCCGGCCTTGTCCTTGGTCTCGCCTCACAGGACGTATTATCAAACATATTTGGTGGCATAGCTGTAGTTGCATCCCATCCATTCAGGGTTGGTGATCGTGTTACAGTGTCTACATGGCAGTATGGTCTTGATGCACCTGCATATCCTCCAAAGTTTTATTCAAACGATTTTTTAATACCCGGATATACAGGCGTGATAACAGACATTTCTTTAATGTACACATCCATACTCACAGATGACAATGTCCCATTAAAAATACCCAACAGCATTATGATACAGGCGGCAGTTTTTATTCAGGGGAAGAATAATTCAAGGCTTGTTAGAACGAAATTTGAAATATCAAAGGATATAGACCCTGACATAATTATCCCAATTCTGCAAGATGGCATTAAGAATTTTAAGTTTATATTAAATGAACCAGAAATAAGAATTTATGAAACAACATTTACAACATATATAATAGTTATAGAGGCCATGTGCAGTGGAAATTTTGAGGAGCCACCAAGAAGTGAAATATTAAAATTTTGCATGAAAACAGTTAGATCAATAAAAACAAAGCAAAATTAAAATTTAAATATATCCGGTTTAATTCCGGGAACATCATTATTAAACATATATATACCACCGCCATTTCTGCCATTAAATGCAGTAGTTATAAAAAGCGTTCGAAAATCATCACCACCAAATGTGCAGCATGAAACATTTTCCGCGTCAAGTTCTATTTCAAGTAAAATTTTTCCGGATTTATTTAATTTTAATACATGGGAACCGCCGAAAAATGCAACATATATATTATCCTCGGAGTCTATTGTCATGCCGTCTGGAACACCTGGTGAGGCACTAACATCTATGGATTGCCCCTCTGATATAATTTCTCCATTGATATTATCATAATTAAAAACCCTTATCTTTCTGGTCGGAGAATCTATATAATACATGGTGCTGCCATCCATGCTCCATGCCATTCCATTGGATATTGTAACATTTTCCAGTATATTTTCTGGTTCTTTTTCAAATTTGTAAAGTTTTCCTATAGGATTCTTCTCATTAATATCCATTGTCCCTGCGAATAATCTTCCCGAATGGTCACATTTTCCATCGTTAAATCTTACATTTTTTTGAAAATCCATCTTAAAAAGCGCATTTTTATATGCTTTTTCAGTGTTGTAAAAATTTATTGAATTTCTTGTGGAGTATATTATCCCATCATTATGTGGGGCTATAAAGGTAATTATCTCGTCCAGCTTAACAGACGAAAAGGTATTTTTATACATTGAATGAAGTGTGCCGCTGTTTATATCTATCCAGTACAGTGTATCATTAAAGAACATGGGAGATTCACCAAGGGAAGAATGTGGTGCACCCTCAATTTTTTTTGCATACATATTTTTAATATAAGATATAAGGTATTAAATATTATCCTGTTTAAAATCCAAAGATGTTAAATAAAAATTATGGATTTACATTTATGTGGCATAATGTCATAAAAGATACTGATCTTAAGGATGGATCCATTAAGGGCATAACCATCGATGGCAAGCCCCTGCTTATTATAAAGAAGGATAATCATGTATATGCCCTTGATTTATACTGCACACATGAAAATACCTCACTGGATGAGGGATTTATAGAGAACTGTTCCATAGTATGTCCAAACCATTTTGCCTCATTTGACATAAAGTCTGGAAGGGTAACCGCTGGACCCGAAGGGAGCGATGAAAAGATAAAAGACCTTGGGTTTTACCAAACAAAAATAGAGGACGGTATTATAATGGTGGACTTTTAATGAGGGCACTGGTATTTATAAAGCAGGTACCTGACGTAAATGAAATTAAATTTGATAGCAGCACAGGCAGGATTGTAAGACAGGGGGTTAAACTCCTGATGAATTCGTTTGATAAAAAGGCGGTGGAGGAAACAGTAAGAATCAAGGAGAAATACGGCTATGAAACAATAGTTGCATCCATGGGCCCTGAAAGTGCAATGGACGTAATAAAGGAAGCAATAAGAATGGGCATAGACCGTGGTATACTTATAAGCGATAGAAAATTTGGCGGATCAGACACATATGTAACATCCAAAATACTCTCAGCAGTTATAAATATAATAAAACCTGATATTGTACTGATGGGGAGATATTCCCTGGATGGTGAGACATCACAGGTTCCACCAGAAACAGCATACATGTCCGGATATAAATTCATATCATCGGTATCGGAAATTAAAATAGATGGGGATACCTGTATTGCGAAACGTGATGAGGATAACGGCATAAGAACTATAGAATTTAAACTTCCAGCCTTAATTTCTGTAAGTGAAAAAATAAACCGTGCGAGGCCCGTTCCAGATATAGATTTAAATTATCATATTGATATTTTTGACTCTAATAAAATAACAGGTATTTCTGGTTCGGACTCATTAACCGTTGTTTCAGGCACCTCCATGCTAAATGACTCCAGAAACTGCAGATTTATATCATTTGAAGAATTTACTGGCATTTTAAATCAAAAATTAAATGAAAATATGATTACAGAAAAAACAGAGAGCGTTGATGATAACGAATCTGATAACATATTCCTTGGACTGGCAGTTGATGATCCGGCAACATCAATGCAGATTGCATCAAAAATTGCTGAATTATCCAATGGATCATACAGGATAGTTTTCATCGGCAATATTGATCCAGAAAAAATAGATGGACTTGCCTGCCATGAATATATATATCTTGGGAAACCATTGAACATAGATTTTGCAAATTTTGTTATTAATTATATAAAAACAAGCAATGTCAGGCATATACTGGCACCATCAAACCTAAATGGAAGGGATATATCATCATTTATAGCTGCATCCCTGGGACTAGGTTTAACTGCAGATTGCGTGGATATAAAACTTGAGGATTCAAAAATGATACAGTTTAAACCAGCATTTGGTGGTGGTATTATAGCCAGAATTGAATCAAAAAAAATTCCAGACTTTGCCACAGTAAGGCCCGGGATGTTTAAGGTAAGGTATGTAAATTATAACGCCAGGGTTATTATTTCAGGTATTGCCCATTCTGATGATATAAAGTATCTGGATTTCGAGCCTGTTGAAAATGGTTTTCCTGCATTTAATAAAAAAATTATTATTGGTGTGGGCCGTGGGGTGGCACGCGATAAAATAGATGATATAAAACAGATCGCCTCTAAAATCAATGCAGCAATAGGTGGAACCAGAAAGGTGGTGGACATGCATATAATCCCCCGGCAGTTCCAGATTGGGTTAACCGGTGTATCAATATCGCCTGCATTATACATTGCCATTGGCATTTCCGGTGCAGATAATCATATAGTTGGAATAAGGTATGCTGGAACCATAATAGCTGTGAATAATAACCGGGACGCATCAATATTTAAGCATTCAGATTACGGTTTAGTTATGGATTCCACCGAATTCATAGACAGCCTGTTAAATAATTTAAATCACAACAAATTTTAATTTGTTAATAAGCGCTATTTAGTTGAATTGCAAACGTTTAAATAAATTTTTATTTATTCAATATTTTAAAATACTATTTAGTAAATATAGGATTATGAAATCTAATAATGGTATAGTTCTCAGGGTTGCTGAGGCTAATGCCACTGATCCGGGCATGGCAAGGGTCAGGCTTGACGAAATTTCCCGGCTTGACCTCAATGTCGAAATCGGTGATGTGGTTTCTATAGAAAAGGTCAGGGCTACTGTGGGCCGTGTTTTTAGGGCCAGGCCTGAGGATGAAAATAAGGGCATAGTAAGAATAGACAGTGTTATGAGGAACAACTGTGGTGCATCCATAGGTGATAAGGTTACAATTAAAAAGGTTGAGGTGGAGGAGGCAAAGAAAGTGGTTCTTGCACCAATCATTAGAAAAGATCAGAGGCTACGTTTTGGTGAGGGAATCGATGACTTTGTGCAAAAGGCCCTTATAAGGAGGCCTGTAATAGAGGGAGATAGCATCAGCGTCCCGGGACTCACGCTGGCAGGCCATACCGGACTTTTATTTAAGGTCATAAAAACAATACCCAGCAAGATACCAGTGGAAATCGGTGACATGACACAGGTTGAAATAAGGGAGGAACCTGCATCCGAGGTTCTCGAGGAGGTAACAAAGGTAAGCTATGAGGATATTGGTGGATTATCCGCACAGCTCGGAAAGATAAGGGAGATAATAGAATTACCCTTAAAGCATCCAGAACTTTTTGAGAGGCTTGGAATAACACCACCAAAGGGCGTGCTGCTTAACGGCCCTCCAGGAACAGGAAAAACGCTTATAGCAAAGGCGGTTGCCAATGAAAGCGGTGCAAATTTTTACTCCATCAACGGCCCAGAGATTATGTCGAAATATTACGGCCAGAGTGAGCAGAAGCTCAGGGAGATTTTCCAGAAGGCAGAGGAATCTGAGCCATCAATAATATTCATAGATGAAATAGATTCAATAGCCCCCAAGAGGGAGGATGTGCAGGGTGAGGTTGAAAGAAGGGTTGTTGCACAGTTACTGACACTTATGGATGGCTTAAAGGAACGTGGACATGTAATAGTTATAGGTGCAACAAACAGGATTGATGCTGTTGATCCTGCGCTAAGAAGGCCGGGAAGATTTGATCGTGAGATCACAATAGGTGTTCCTGATAAAAAGGGAAGGGAGGAAATATTAACAATACACACACGTGGAATGCCACTCGGAATGTCTGATGAGGAACGCAGCAAATTCATGGAGGAAATAGCAGACCTTACATATGGTTTTGTTGGGGCCGATCTGGCTGCGCTTACAAGGGAATCGGCAATGAATGCCCTGAGGCGTTATCTTCCAGAGATAGACCTTGATAAGCCAATACCCACAGAGGTTCTTGAAAAGATGGTTGTAACGAAGGAGGATTTCCTCGAGGCATTAAAGTCCATAGAACCCAGCAGTCTCAGGGAGGTAACCGTTGAGGTGCCAAATATTAAATGGGACGATATTGGTGGGCTGGAAAATGTAAAATCTGAATTAAGGGAGGCTGTTGAGCTTCCACTGTTAAATCCAGATGTATTCAAAAGGCTTGGAATCAGGGCACCCAAAGGATTCCTATTATATGGCCCGCCAGGAACAGGAAAAACATTACTTGCAAAGGCAGTTGCCAATGAAAGCAATGCAAACTTCATATCAGTCAAGGGCCCAGAGGTGCTGAGCAAGTGGGTTGGTGAAAGCGAGAAGGCTGTAAGGGAGATATTCAGAAAGGCCAAGCAGGTTTCACCCTCAATAATATTTATGGATGAAATAGACTCCATAGCACCAAGAAGGGGGGCATCAATGGATTCAGGCGTAACCGAAAGAATAGTGAACCAGCTATTAACATCGATGGATGGCATAGAGGTGCTCAACGGCGTCGTGGTCATAGCCGCCACCAACAGGCCTGATATAATAGACCCTGCACTGCTAAGGGCCGGCAGGTTTGATAAAATTATCTACATACCGCCACCCGATGAGGAGGGAAGGTACAAAATACTGCAGGTACACACCAAAAAGATGCCGCTTGCAAAGGACGTTGATCTTAAGGAGATAGCCAAAAAAACAGCAGGTTACGTTGGTTCAGATATAGAAAACCTTTGCAGGGAGGCTGGAATGATGGCATACCGTAACAATCCCAATGCAACTGAGGTAACGCAGGAGGATTTCATAAAGGCAATGAGTACAATAAGGCCATCTGTGGATGAAAGCGTCATAAAATTCTATGATAATCTTGCCGCCTCAATGGGAAAGGATATAACATCCAGAAAGAAGCCAACGCATGATATAGATTTATATCAATAATTTTTTTAATTATTTATATAAATATAAGAATCCATATCAACCTTATTATCGCTTGCATTTGCAAGCATTATCACATCATTTTTCCTGAAACCAATAACAGTTTTTCCATTCTTTTGCATTATCTCAAGAAATTCTTTAAATGTCATGTTCCTCTGGACGTCATTTATATCATCCTCCACCATTCTGCCTGATTTTAACATTTCATTGAATAACTCCGGCATGCCCGGGATATTTATGGATGAATAAATAAGCATTGAGGAAACATCGCCTTTTATGATTATGTCATCAATATAAGGTTCTGCATGCATTCTGCTGGATGGATTTAATATTTCAGCTATTATCCTTAATGCATTATTCAGCCTTCTGGCTATCATGGCCGAAAGTATGGTTTCAGCATCTATTGCCATGGAATCACGATCCTCGTTTTTTGAAAATATTAATATTATTGATGCTTTTTTAATCCCTGCCTTAATAAGGTCATTCTCATTCAAAAAATTACCCTTAATAAACGTATAATCATTTTTCTGCGGTATATCATCCTGATTAAGTATTACAATATCATAACCCGCTGCTGATATCTCATCAAGGACCTTTTTTGCCGTATCATTATAATTGCAAATAATTATATGCTTTTTTTCAACCGCCATTTTATCACCCAATCTTGCGGCAAGCCTAGAATCTATTAATATCGTTGTAACTGCCGCTGTAAAGTAGCCAAGGGAGCCAATACCAATTAACATTATGGCCATCCCATTTATTCTGCCATACTCCCCATAAACTGGTGTATCACCGTAACCAACTGTTGTTATTGTCTGCATGGTCCACCATAGACTTGTAAATAGATTATGTATTCCACTTGAGGCTATGTTATTTTCCAGATAATATTCAGAGAATACAGAGTATATAATCACGATAACAAGTAACATCCCTGCCTTAAAAATATGGTTTTTGCTGTATTTTTTCAGCCTTTTAAAAAAGAAATAAAATGGATACACATTCATTAATAAATTATAAATATAAATTTTTATTTATTTAAACATTCAACTGTTTTTCCGGGACATACCTTAAGATTCCTGCAACCCCGCCAAATGCTGTTTTTAAAAGCCTCCCCTCATCGCTATCCTCTGATACAAATTCAACGGTGGTTCCCGCAGCATCTGCAAGTTTGTACAAATCCTCTATAAAATCGTCCTCACGCTCGTAATTCATTGGAGTCCCATCATTGTCACACAGTGGCTGCTCCTCAGGCTCCTCAGTAAATGTTTTTTCAGCGCCACAAACAGGACATTTGTAAAAATATTTTATTTTTCTTATTGAATCCGAAATTATTAATAATTCAAGGTTCTTCATTTTCAATGCGTTTACAACGGCATTTTCCCCGTAAACACCGAGGCCGCCATCAGGTTTTTTTATCTCCCTCAAGAACCTGTTTATTATATCCTTTTCTCTTGTAATTCTCATATCTTTTATTGATTCCGATGCCTTTTCCACGAGCTCCCTGAGCCCGGATTCATCCGTGTAACCTATATCAAACATATATTTTATTTTCTCCTTTATCTCATTCCTCAGGTATGATTTCTCCACAAAATATTCCTTTGTTGCACCAGGTCCACCAACAAATATTGTGATTATATCCTTAATAACAGGCATAAACGTTGCATTGGCAATATCCCCTATTTTTTTATAAAATTCATTTGCAGCTATTTCTATAAGCCTTTCAAACCTTCGGCTTGACTGACCACCCTGTCGGTGTTTGCTTGGCACAAGTGAATATTCATAGTCAACAACCTCAATTTTTGTTCCCTTTAAAAAGCCTATGGTTGCCTCCTTTCGGTCTATTACAAGAAGCCCATAAAGTTCCTTCTCCCTTAGCTGATCTGTCAGCTGCTCAAGATGGAAGCTTGAGTCGCACTTGTACAAAAATGTCTGTATTGGTTCAGGTGGCTCTATGATTTTTGTATACATCTCTGTTTGATCTCCCCTTGTGGCAACATGGCCGACGAAAAATACAAGTCCTGTTTCTGGTGGCTGCTTATAATATTTTAACCTGGACATAATTGATTCTATTGCCGCAAGCACATTCTTCCTTGTAGTCTTTGATTTTATATTGGCCGATGTTGAGTATTCCTCTCTTAAATACTGGACAACGTCTGATATCTGCTTATCTGGTGGAATGTAAAGTGAAATTAATTCTGTTCCCCTGCCATGAAGCCTTGACAATTCCTCCATGGCTTTTTTAAATTCATACCTCTTATAATCCTCGCTTTCCATAACAGAAAATTTTATAATAATATTTAACCTTAATGAAAAAATGAGAAGCGTTGTAATTTCACTTGGCGGTTCAATTATTTCAATGGAAAAATTAAATCTGGAGTTAATGAAGTCCGTATCCTCGACACTCCAGAAGATAAATACATATGATAAATATGGCATAGTGGTTGGTGGTGGCAGACTGGCAAGGACCTATATTTCAGATTTAAAGGCATATAATGTTAATGACAATATACTTGATGAAATAGGGATTAACGCAACAAGGATCAATGCACTTGCCCTAACCACATTTTTTGATGATGTAAACTCTAAAATACCAACAACAATAAACGATGCTGCCGAAATGATCCATAATTACCGTTATGTAATTATGGGTGGGACTGAACCGGGACATACCACCGATACAGTATCAACACTATTTGCGGAAAGGATTGGCGCAAAAATTTTAATAAACGCAACATCTGTAGACGGTGTTTATTCTGAGGATCCAAGAAAGTTTAAAAACGCAAAAAAATTTGATAAAATATCATATGATGATGCCATTAAAATTTCGGTAAATAATTCAATTGGTGCGGGAACAAATGTTTTTATGGATATAACATCGCTGACAATAGCAAAAAGGGCTGGAATAAAAATTTTTGTAATAAACGGTATGGATATGGATGAATATATAAACATTTTAAATTATGAAAGGTGTAATGGCACTGTAATCTCATAATAAAATGTGCCAATAAATATTATATTTTAAATTATTTAATTTTTATAATATATTTCTAAATCTGATGTATTTATAAAAATTTAAAAATTTTTTATTCCCTTATCTCTCTTTCTGATAAAATATACGTAAGCAAAAGCATAAATACACTGAGTACAAGAAGCCCAATCATATACATTAGCACAGAATGTGCCTGAGATGCACTTAATGAACCATTTATTATTACAAGCCTTACAGACTGGGCAGACCATGATATTGGGTTATATTTGGCAACATTGCTTAACCAGTTTGCCATCAGATCTGGTGGGAACATGGCATAGCTTGCAAACATTAGTGGCAGGTTTATAAGGTTAACTATACCAAAAACTGATTCCATCTTTGTCATTCTCACAGCTATTATGCTGAATAATGATGAAAATATAAATGATATCATGAGGACTGCTGATACAAGAATAACCGCATCCATGATGTCAAATCCCTTTGCAACCTTTAGGCCATCTGGAATTAGCAATCCGACAACAAATAAGATTACAACCTGAACCAGTATCCTCACAACAGAGGATAATATTCTTGAGAAAACTATTGATGACCTGTTAATAGGGGCTATTAAAAACCTTTGAAGAATTCCAAGCCTTCTGTCCCAGATTATGTTAACACCTGAAAACATGCCTGTGAAAAGTCCAATAATCGTTAATATTCCTCCCATAAGGTATGTTATATAATCCGGTGCGCCCTCAAAGAAAAAGGCAGACCTAACACCGAATTTTGCAATGTCAAAGGCACTTCCAAATAAAACTATCCAGAATATCGGCTGGATTACACCCACTATGGCAGATACAGGATTCCTGTACCATCTTTTTAAATCCCTTATTGTTAATGGAATCAAACCACCCATGATATCACCTCTGTTTAAAACCCATCATTTTTGCATAATCCTTCTGTTCTGAATCTATATGCTTACCGGTATATTCTATAAACACCTCATCAAGCGAGGGCTTCCTTATACTAATGGATTCAGGTGATATATTATTGCTTGCAAGGTATTTCATCAGTTCAGGCAGAACCACATCAGAGTTGTTTACCTTCATCCTTATATCACCCATCTCCATCTTTTTTACCTCAATTGCATCCTTAAAATTTTCCACTATTTTCTCCTCACTGTCATTTTTGACCCTTAATGTTATAATATCACCCTTAAGACTTTTCTTTAATTCATCTGATGTTCCTGAAACTATTATTTTGCCATGATCCATTATTGAAAGTCTGTCAGAAAGCGCGTCAACCTCATCAAGATAATGTGATGTTAATATTATTGTAATTTTAAACTCATCACGAATGGATTTTATGTATTTCCATAAATTTGATCTTGTGGTTACATCAAGGCCCAGTGTTGGTTCATCAAGAAAAAGGACTTCCGGCGTGTTTATCAGGCCGCAAATCAGTTCAAGCCTTTTTCTCATTCCACCTGAGTAGGCACTTACCCTCCTGTTTTTAACGTCATAAAGGTCAACCATATTGAGCAGTGTTTCAATTCTTTCCTCCGCCTCCTTTTTTGGTACTCCATAAAGATCCGCCACAAGCTTTAGATTTTCATAGCCACTTAAATCTGCATCTGTTGTAAAGTCCTGTGGGACTACACCTGTTATCTGCCTTATTTTCAGTGCATCCTTATTGAGATCAAATCCTGCTATTTTAGCAGTTCCTGAAGTTGGTTTTAAAATGCCTGTTAACATTTTTATAAGTGTTGTCTTTCCAGCACCGTTCTGGCCAAGAAGTCCATATACCTGTCCCCTGCCTATTTTTAGGGTAACGTTATCAACCGCCTTAATATTTCCACCATATATCTTTGTTAAATTTTCTATTTCTATACTGTTATCCATCTTTATCACTCTATCTCCATTTTTGAAATTCTGGATGAAATCTCATCTATTGCCCTTATTATTTTATCCTGATTATTTTTAATATAATCCTTATCAGATTCCTTTATTACATCTATTAAATTTAGCACGCTTTTTCTTAAATTCCTAAAAAATATTTTATTTTCAGTAAAATTTTCAACCATTTTCTCATAATTTTCCTTATTTTTATTGAAGTATTCTATGCCGGCCTCAGTAATTTTATACCTGCCCTCATTCTTGGTTATTAGATTATTGCCCATGAGCCTTTTTAATGATGGGTATATCATGCCCGTGCTTGGTTTATAATCAGCATCAAATTTTTTCCTTATACCCTTGATTATGTCATACGGTTTTTTCTCCGTTGAGTATATCTGTTCAAGTATAAACAGGTCTGATATATGTGCCTTCATTACTAGATAATATCTAACTAATATTTAGATATATCTTTTATGAAAAAAGATATTATTTGATGAACAGCAAATCCTTCTCCACCTGAGATAAATGCACTAACATGTTATCAACATCCCTAATAAGTTCATCCCTTATGGATTCCTCCCTGATATTAAGCAATTTTATTGCATTTCCTATTGCTGCATGGTATCCATAAAAAATTTTAATATCATTAAACTCCTCTTTAAGGTATGTTCTAATTAATTTGGACTGCATTACGCCACCCAGAACCCCCATGGTAACATCCCTGTGAAAATTTTTTCTCATTCCATCCAGCATTAATTTTATCTCGCCAAATGCAGATTTTAATATGTGCATTGAAACTTCATCATTCTGGGATGATGATTCATCTACAATAATTGCAAGTGATGCCATAAGTCTTTTATCAAAATGTTTTTCAAGATTTGCAACCACCTCCCTTAAAGGCATTTTAAAGTAACCCTCAAATTTTTTAATCAAAACCGTTTTTTCTATTAATCCATCGTAGCTTTTCTCGCACATTTCAAGGGCCCTTCTTGCTATCCAGAAACCCGATGCAGCATCATCTGTTAGGTAGCTCCAGCCACCGATTCTATGCATGCGGCCATTGTTAATATATGAGCCAACAGAACCGGTACCAACAGCAGCAACTATACCGTCGCTGCCCAGTGTGACAAGATTTACGGCGGCCTCACCATCATTTGTGATAACCGCATCTTTATTAATTGATTTAACAATTGAATTTACCTCATCTGTATGGTATGCTGAATCACCATAACCCGCTATACCATATATTGATTTTTTAATATCATTGCATCTGGCCATTCTTTTTGCACGATTTATTGACCTAATTATATTGCCCTTTGATGTGGATTTTGACACACTTCTTACATTGCTTGGACCTGCAACCCCTATCCCCACGACCCTTAAATTATTCTCATCAATTATGGCCGAAAAGGTTTTTGTACCACCACCATCAACCGCCAGAATCATAAAAACGATAATATTTTATTATAAATGGTTTTTACTAATATGTTAATACGAATTTAGTAATAAAAATACGAAAATTTTATTTAGTTGTATGATATCATGTTATGATAATATATGTCACAGATAGGTATACTTGATACAACACTTCGTGAGGGTGAGCAGACACCGGGGGTTCTTTTTAAGGAGAATCAGCGGGTTGAAATAGCAAAATCACTTTCCAGGGCCGGTGTCGCCATGATAGAGGTGGGGCACCCACTGGTATCTGAGGATATTTATAGCGGCATTAAAAAAATAATGGGTTTAAAAAATACCGGTGAAATAAAATCAGAAATAATAGCACACAGCAGGGCGGCCCATATGGATATTGATTCAGCAGCATCATTAAACGTTGATAGAATAGCAATATTCTATGGTATAAGTGATATTCACCTTAAATACAAAACAAATAAAACAAGATCTGAGGCACTGGACATAATTTATGATGCGGTCAAATATGCATCATCATATGGCATAAAGGTTAGGTTCACTGCTGAGGACGCAAGCAGGGCCGATATTAATTTTCTCCGTGACGTTATTGTAACCGCCAGGGATGCAGGTGCGGATAGAATATCACTTGCCGATACACTTGGTATACTTACGCCTGAAAGTACAGAACGCCTTTTTAAATCAGTTTCTGATATAAAAAATGTTGAATACGATATCCATGCACACAATGATATGGGCATGGCAGTATCAAACAGCTATACTGCAGCACTTAACGGTGCAACAATAATACACAGCACAATTAATGGTCTTGGGGAGCGTGTTGGCATAACTCCCACACAGGTGATTGCCGCCATGCTAAAATATCATATGAACATTGATGTGATTAATTTAAAAATGCTCATGGAAATATCACGGCAGGTGGAGGATTACACAGGTATATCAATGCCACCAAATTATCCTGTAACTGGGGATTTTGCATTTACACATAAATCAGGCGTTCATGTACAGGGAATAATAAAAAACTCATCAACATATGAATTTTTAAGTCCTGAAATTTTTGGCAGAACGCGCAGATTTACAATAGATAAATATTCTGGAAAGCACGCAATAAAGGAAAAACTTGCAAACATGGGCATAAATGTTGGTGACGATGATATAAATTACATATTAAACGAAATTAAAAGCACAAACAGGCCATATAATGATGATGATTTAATGTCTATGGCATTAAATAAAACCTCTTTCAAATAATTTTAATGCAGCAGATCTCCATAAATTCTTATTTAATAATATGTAAATGCCAGATGCAAAAAGTATTGATGATGATATTATGACTGCGTAAAATGACAGTAATGCAAATACATTTATAATAATGAATGGTATTATTAAAACCATGTAAACTGAATTTTTTATGCTATTTCTGATCTGAATAAATTCAGGGTCCTTTATCTGCCTTGGGTTTGTTCTCATAAGGACAAGGACCCCAATAATTATCATTGATGGAATATTGAATAATATTATTATGGTTACATAATAATAAATACCTCCAATAAATATATATTCCAGTAAAAATATAACTGCACTTGGAATCATTATTGTGTAATACCTTAAAATCTTACCAAGCAAAAAATACCTCATATAAACTGCAGGATCGACCGAGTTAAATGAAAGCCATCCTCTCTCATACATAAAAGTATTCTGGATCATCGAAATTGAAAATATGGTTAAATAGAGAATAAAAAATATCATAATAAATTCCGATAAAAAACCCTTATCTGGAATTTTTATGAAAAAATAGAATATTAACATGGCAATAATTACACCGGGGGGAATAAATATGAACATATTGTAATTTTTTACAATCCTTCCCCTCATGTATACCATATAATACGATTTTTTTAATATGGACATGCATCCTTTTTTAGAATAAAATCCGATATTATCGGATTCCAGGCTTTTACCCGATATTGAAAGGTCCGAATAGTTCTCCAGGCCTTTAATGGAAAAGTACATGGCAATTATCATGGAGGCAATTATAATCAATGTCCCTGAATATATATGCCCAAAAATAAATCCTAGTGGGCCGTAACCAAAAATTGCAGTTGAGGCAATGTATAATATAATAATGGACGCAATCAAAATTTTATATTTTTGCATTGAAATTGAAATTAATTCAGATGCCACGGCAAAAAAAGAAAAAATCACGGTATCAGCCATTGCAATGGCCTTGCCATAAATTCCTGAAACAGTATAAACTGAAAAAGGAAGCAAAAAAATAAGCAACATCATACCTGAAACAATATAATATGATATAAAGATGGCCAAAGCGAAATCTGTTTTTTTTATTGGTGAAACATAAAGAAAATCTATATCAGATTTCATAAGAGGTATCCTGCTGGGTCTGCTAAATAATAATATAAATATTGCAGAGATTAGAATATATACATATCTGTATTCAGGGAGATAAAAATTTATGCCTGTAATTGAACTTATAATGGAGACATATATCATAATTATAATTAAAAGCATGAAAAATACTGTGAATCTTGTTGAAAGTATTAATTTTATGACCTTACCCAACATTTAACATCAGCCTTTCCACCATTGTTTCTATACTTTCATTTTCTCCTGCCATACTCTCAAGCTCTGGCATTGTCCCCTCCCATTTTATTCTTCCCTTATTAATTATTATTACCTTTCCTGACAGCTTCCTTGCAATTTCCATGATATGCGTTGAAATTACCATTGTTGCATTTAATCCATTTAAAAGATCACCCACCTTTCTCTGTGTGGGTATATCAAGATAATTTAACGGTTCATCCAGCAAAAGTATTTTTGGATTATGTATTACTGCCAGTGCAATTGATAATTTCTGCCTGTTACCCCTTGATAATGTTAAAACCCTCTTCTTTCTGTATTCATATATCTCCAGATAATCTAATAAATAATTAATTCTTTCCTCCAGATTTTCGACACCGCGTATCGAGCCTATGTATTCAAGATTTGAAATTACACTTAAATTTGGGTACGGGTATGCATCCTCAGGTAAATATCCTATGTATTTTTTTGCCTCTGATGTTAATGGGTCCAGACCGTTTATTTTAACACAGCCAGCATCAGGTTTTAATATTCCAGTTAAAATTTTAAGCAGTGTACTTTTTCCGGCACCATTAGGGCCCAGAATTGAAACCCGTTCGCCCCCGTTTATATTTAAATTTATACTGTCAACGGCTGTAAAATTTTTGAAAGTTTTTGAAATATTTTTTGCGGTAATGTCATACATATTTTAAAATAAACGCAAGGTTTTATTAATTTTTTCTTATTAAATGGTGAGATAAATCGTGTAAACTCACTAAGATAAATCTCTATTTTTTTAATTGATTATTATTTAAATTCCCCTTTTGCATGAAATATGCAATGCTTATCCCTGCTATGTATAATATTCCAAGAAAAATAATGTATTTATCCGCCATGGCATAAATGTAATATACATATAATGTAAATGCACTTACATTGACAGGGCCAATGCTTTCCATGTACAGTTTCTTGCTTATATTAAAATAAACAGTGTAGAGTCCGGGTGGCAGTTTAATATGATAGTATGTTAACCTGTAACTTCCAATGGTTTCATGTTCTCCAGACGAATAATTATAAATTTTGTTATAATTACTCGATACAATATTAATGTACGAAGAATTTATATTACCAGTGTAATTTGTTTTTACTGTAATATTATAATATCCGGATGTCTGTGTAAATGGACTTATTATTGTTTCCATATATGTCTGGTTTTCACTGGTTGTTGTTACACCACTGGAATGATAAAAATCAGTTGAATATATTCCGGCAACCACAAGAAGCATGATTATGAGGACTATTAATCCACCAAAAAATCGTGGTTTAAATCTGTAAATTCCAGAATAATGCATCAAAATGAATATTATCACAGGTATAGCAAACACAAGTATTATGGCCTCAGGTACGTAAAGCGCTATTACAAAAATTAATATGGATATTACTGTTGATATTACTGGAACAAGTATCTTGCCGTGTTTTTTTAAAAATTCCTGTGATCTCATTTTATGATTATTTTTTGGTATTATATATTGTTAAGCAATAATTATTAATAGTAATTTTATATTGCAAAATTATGCTTCCCAGTATTGAGGAATTAAGGAAAATGAGAAAATCCCTTGGCATAAGCCAGAAGGAGCTGGCAAGAATAAGCGGGGTAAGCCAGTCGTACATAGCACGTCTGGAAAAGGGAGAAATAAACCCGGCATATGACAAGGTTAGAAAAATTTTTGAATATCTGAATGCCTCCGGCAATAAGGCAAAGGAGATAGACCTTAAGGCAGAAATCATCATGACAAAAAATGTTGTTACATGTGAAATGAACGATTCAATTATCACCGCATTAAACAAAATGAGGGAGAAAGGATTCTCTCAGCTACCGGTTGTTACCTCTGATAGAAGAATTATAGGTACAATTACTGAGTCGGATATAAACGATATGCTAATAAAGGGAACATCCATTGAATCTTTAAAGCACCTTACAGTTAGAAAGGTCATGGGTGCAGTACTCCCACAGCTTGATAAGGACAGTCCCATATCCATGATTTACCCGCTTTTAAAGTATTCAAATGCTGTTCTTATTGTGGATGGCACCGAACTAAAAGGTATTATAACAAAGGCCGATATACTAAAGGCGGTTGAAACATATGGGTAATATTGCACTGTTTGTATTATACTCAATAATTCTTTTTCTGCCGGCATACATTGCAAATCCCGGGGCCGTAATTACCGGTGGGCATATTAAAATAGACATGGGCAAAACATTTCATGGGAAGCGCATACTTGGTGATGGGAAAACATGGTCTGGTTTCATTGGTGGGTCACTAATAGGTGTTGTCTCTGGTATTATAATATATTATATAACATTACTAATTCATGTTCCATACGGAACCTATGGGGCCAATCTTGTTTCCACAGTTCTGGTTCTCATACCAATGAGTTTTGGTTCCCTGCTTGGTGATTTAACAGGGTCATTCATAAAAAGAAGGATAGGGTTGAAGAGGGGTGCCAGGGGATCAATACTAGATCAATGGCCATTTGTTCTAGTCTCATTTCTTATGATATACATTTTTGCGAGACCATTTTTTCTAAAATTTTATGGTAATTTTATACCAATTATAGTGCTTTTAATTATTACACCGCCAATACACAGAGGAGTTAACATACTCGCCTATAAATTTAAAATGAAGGATGTACCATGGTAAAGATGGTTATAGCTGTTAGAAAGGACCTTGAAATGGGCAAGGGTAAAATAGCTGCACAGGTTGCCCATGCTGCGGTTTCATGTGCATTAATCTCCATGAAAAAAAATAAAAAAATATTTAGCGAATGGCTTTCTGAGGGGCAAAAAAAGGTGGTTATCAAGGTGGATGGCCTGCAGGAAATATACAAACTAAATGAAATCTGCAGGGATTCCGGGATTATAACACAGATTATTACAGACGCAGGCTATACCCAGATAATGCCAGGTACAGTGACATGTATTGGCATAGGCCCGGATGAGGATGAAATTCTGGATAAAATTACCGGGGCCTACCATCTGCTTTAACCATCTTTTTTGATAAAATATTTTTTTAAAAAAGCAAATATTTTTATTCACATAAATTATATAATTATGTGATTTTAAAAAATTTATCAAAAATCTATTATGTAATAGTTTGTGTGAAGAGGCCGTTTAGCGTTCTTCTATTTTTATTAAAATATCGCACTAACCCTTTGTATTACATGGATATAACTTTTAAAAATAATGTTAAAATAGAAAACACAACACCTGGTATGGCATGGTCTTTAATAACATATTATTACTGGGCAGGAAAATTACATTTGTTTTCAGATGAAGATATAATGGACCTGGCCAGCACTGGCAGTGAAATATCCAAAAAACTTGTTGAAAATCTTGGAACAAATACCGGTTATTTCAGAAGTATACAGGGAAAGGATGCTTTATTATACATGCTGATTAGAACGTACAGGCCAGAAATATGCGTGGAAACAGGGATATCGGCAGGTTTCTCAACATATTATATTCTCAAAGCCCTTGAAAAAAATGGCAGTGGAACACTTATAAGTATTGATATCAAGGATGAGGTAACAATGGCTAATAAAAAATTTATGGCAGGCTGGCTGGTCCCTGATAACCTGAAAAACAGATGGCAAAAGGTTATAGAAAGCTCCGATATTGCCCTTACAGCAATATCCTTAAAAATAGATTTTTTTGTTCATGATTCAATGCACTCCGAGGAATATATGTTAAGGGAATATCTGTGGGCAATGGAACACCTGAATATTAATGGAATTCTGGCATCAGACGATATTGACTGGAATGATGCATGGAAAAAATTTATAAGACAGCATAATAATTTTAAGGAAATGATAAAAACCCCAACTTTTGGTGTGGCGATAAAAAAATACAACTAATTTTAAAATTTATTAGGATTAAATAATTTATTAAACTGTGCAAATAAATTATATTTTTTCAAGGGCATTTTTAAAATCATCTATTAAATCCTCAGAATCCTCTATACCAACAGAAAGCCTTACAAGGTTATCCGTTATGCCTGATGCTGCCCTTTCCTCAGGAGACATTGCCTTATGCGTGCCCTCAACAGGTATCGATATAAGGCTTTCAACACCACCAAGACTAACCGCGTATTTTGGTATTTTTAAATTTTTAATTAATTTATGTGAATTTTCTATTCCGCCCTTAACCTTAAATGATATCATACCACCGAATCCCTTTAAATTTTTCTCGGCTATTTTATGGTATTCATTATCCCTTAATCCAGGATAATACACCTTTTCAATTTTTTGAGAGTCATTAAGAACCTGCGCAAGCTCCATGGCATTTTTATTATGCCTTTCCATTCTTATGCCAAGCGTTTTAAGCCCACGATAGGCAAGATAGGCCTGAAATGCGTCGGGTGTGCCACCAAATGTTTTTCTGGAGAAGGCAAATTCATCATAATATCTGTTAAATCCTGCAAGGCCAATAAGAAGGTCAGAATGGCCTGATATGTATTTTGTTCCACTATGCAAAACAAGATCTGCCCCCATTGAAACCGGGTTTTGATTATACGGTGTGGCAAATGTGGCATCCGTGGCAATTCTTATTCCCATTTCATGACATATTTTTGATAAATTTATTAGATCAGGAACCTCAAGTAGAGGATTTGTTATTGATTCAATATATAGTAATTTATAATTTTTATTTTTTAAATTTCCACTATTCAGGTCTTCCACGGTTGTAAAATCAACGTTTATATTATATTTTGGCAACACATTTGAAAAGAACTCAAAGGTCTGGCCATAAAGCTCATTTATTGTAAGTAGTGAATCACCTGATTTTATCATGGCCATTACACTTGATGTTATTGCAGACATTCCAGAGGAAAATGCCAGTGCGTGTTCAGTATTTTCCAAATCTGCGTATTTCCTCTCAAATGATTCAACTGTTGGATTCCCCCATCGTGAATATATGTAATCTCCTGAAACACCATTATCATTGAATTCAAATGTGGAGTTTTCAAAAACTGGAGTAACAACATTACCCACACCATCTATGGTCATATCACCGGAATGCACACATTTTGAATTAAAACCCTTATTCACCATAAATAACCATATCTGTATTTAAATATTAAACTTTGTATATATCAAATTTAAATTTTCACCGGTTCTAATTTTCTTTGGATGTTTAAGAAGGCAAGTATGATTATACCAGCCGCAATTGAAACAATACCAGCATAAGCATATGAGAATTCAGGGCTTATTTCATACAGGAAACCCATAATAAGATTTGCAATAAAATATCCAACTGATCTTGAAGAGGATAGAATTCCCATGCCGGCACCAAGCTTTGATGCATCCACAGATTTTGATATTATTGATGGTTCATATGTCTCAACTATGCCAAACGCCACAGATGCAATTATAATTGAAATATAAAATCCTGGCAGGCCGAGGCCATAAATTAGAGTTATTACAATTCCAAGTGTACCGGCACCTGAAAGTATGTAACCAAATATGGCAAGTGAGGAAATTTGACTTTTAATATTTACCCTGCTGAGTATGTATCCTGTCAGTGAGGAAAAACCCAGAAATATTCCATATGATACAATACCGGAGATAATTTTAAGGCTCTGGCTGTAATCCGCATTCTGTGCAACGGTTATTATTGGAAATCCCATGCTGTAGGATCCAAATCCAAAAAGTGAGGTGGCTATTATTATACCATAAAAAATATATTTGTTATTTTCCAGAACTGTTTTTTTATTGCTTTTTTTTAGAGGCAGGTGTTTATTTGATTTAATCGATGCCAGTATTAATGTGGAAATTATTATTGGAAAAATGGAGAATAAGAATAAATATTTGTATGTAAAATTTAAAAGTATTAATATAACAAGAATCAAAATTGAAATTATACCACCGCCAACATCAAGGCTGTGAAGTATCCCAAATGATGATGTCCTCTCATTTTCTTCTGTATTCTCTGCCAGAAACGCCCTCCTTGCCGGGGACCTTAAATTTCTCATCCACCATCCTGTGGAAAAAAGTCCAACAGATATTAATGGTATATATGTAAACCCTGTGAATGATAAAAATGGTATCAGGCTGTTCCCTGCAACTGCCACATTCTTGCTCCCATATCTGTCGCTTAATTTACCACCTAAATAGGAAAATAATGATCCAAATCCAAAAATTAATGCCTCAGCAATACCGAAATATATAAAATTTAATTTCAGCACAAAGACTAGATATACTGGCAGAAGGGCCATTGCCCCCTGATACCCCATATCAGCAAACATCGCGGAGAGACCAACAAAATATGCAATTCTTGGTGCCTTCATTACTTGGACACTATTTATAAATATATATTAAACTTTTTCAATATGAAAGCATTGAGAAGCATGAAAAATATTTATGAAAGGAATAAAAATTGGAGTATTCAGAACATATAAGGGAATTCTTATACATGCAGATTTAATGCATTATATAATATAATTAAAATTGCAGCCACTGAGACATTTGTCAGAATAGATTTATTGGGGTTTATACAGGAAGGTTAATCATCAAAGAGATGATAAGTTCCAAAGTTGTGTGTTAACATGGTTAACAGAAAATAATTTATGTATCATTTATTAATTATTCATTATAAAAGTGAAATATGAAATATTATGTGAAAAATTTCTCCTGCAATAAATGTTATGCCTGCCGCACCAAGTGCAAGCAATGATGCCCTGACAGCGGTTTTTAATATGGGTGTGTTTAAAGACAAAGCAACAACGGCGTTTGCAAATCCCTGTGTTAATCCCACCGCAATAATGGATACAAGAATTGCAGCATATTTACTAAGAAAAACAAATGGGAGTATTGGAATGGCCGCACCCACTATATATGATATTGCAGTGTTTAGTGCAGAGTTTGATGCCTCCTTGGAATAATTTTCAATTAAATCATCTATTTTCCTGCTCTTTGAAAAAATATGCTTTCTATTAAGCATGGATATTTTATATTCAGATTCAGACTTCTGTGCCAGATAAGAACCCAAGGTCATGCTGAATGTTCCACTAATTCCAACAACAAAACCGCTTAATGCTATGTAAATATTATTTGATATAATTGCTGTAAGACCTGCAATTGTGGCAAGTATCTCAACCAGGCCATCACTCATGCCATATAAAAAATCCCTGCTCTTTTGAATGGTTTTTTCCTCAATTGATATTTTCCCGGCAAATATATCCTCATGCTCCATTTCCTGTGTGATTAGGTCCCTTACCTTTTTTTTGTAATCCTCATTGCCCTTATAGGAATCTATATATTCCTTATATTTCCTAACAGAGGCGTATTCACCATGCTCAAGCAGATTTATTATTAAATTCCTTCCTATTATAAACCTTACAATTTTAAGCCCAAAATATTTTAATTTTCTATATGTTATTTTGTTTATATCTATGCCTAGTTTCTTTTTTAATTCATTCCCCCAGAAATTTGCATGCTCCTTTTCTGTTTCAGCAAGGTGCTCTAAATTTTTTTTCATTTCCGGGTCTGCTATTTTATTATAAAGATATGTATAGAATACCATATCTGTAAGTTCATCTCTTAAAAAGCGTTTTTGGTATTTCCAGTCCTCAGATGCCATCCGATTAATATTATGGAATTTTATATATAATTTTACAAAATTAGGATAACCTTATAAAAAATAAATAAAATTTTCAACAAATAAAAATTGCAGGAAATTAGAGGATTTATAATATTCCATTAAAAAAGTTTTTAAAGATAGGTAAATTATATAAATCATGGAAGAGAATAAAATGTTAAAAAAAATTGTTATTAATACAGAACTGCCAGGTCCAAAGGCTAGGGAGATCATAAATATGGACTCTAAATTTCTGGCAACATCCACGAAATCATTACCAGTTGTGGCCTGCAGGGCCAGTGATTGTTATATTGAGGATGTTGATGGCAACGTATTTTTAGATTTTTCAAGTGGAATAAGCACATCAAACATTGGGTACTCAAACAGCCACCTTATTTCCGCGGTTGAGGATCAGATGCATAAAATGTGGCACTTTGCAGGTACTGATTTTTATTATAAAATTCAGGTTGATGCTGCGGAGGCCCTAATAAATGTTATGCCAGGTTCAAGGGATAAAAAGGTATTTTTTACAAATTCTGGAACCGAGAGCAATGAGGCCTCAATAAAATTTGCTAAAAGTTTTACCAAACGGCCTCAATTTATAGGATTCATTGGTGGTTTCCATGGAAGAACCATGGGGTCCCTGGCATTTACTGCCTCAAAGGCCACACACCATGAATATTTTTATCCTGAAATGCCTGGTGTGCACCACATACCATTTGCAGATCCATATAGAAATCCATTTGGAATAGATGGTTATGAAGACCCTGAAAATCTAACAGGTGCTGTGGTGGATTACCTCAAGGATTATGTTCTTGACAGATATGTACCTGCAGAAAGTGTTGCGGGTATTTTGGCAGAACCAATTCAGGGTGAGGGCGGTTACATAGTGCCACCAAAATATTTCCATAAAAGAATGATGGAACTCGCACATGAGTATGGCATGCTTTATATAATGGATGAGGTACAAACAGGCTTTGGAAGAACAGGTTACTTCTTTGCATCTGAATATTTTGGTATTGACCCTGATATTATGTCGCTTGCAAAATCCATAGCATCCGGAATACCAATGGGGGCATCAATTGTAAAATCAAAATATGATTTTGAAAAGTCAGGATTGCATTCAAATACATTTGGTGGCAATATGCTGGCCTGTGCTGCAAGCATAGCAACAATAGATGAAATAAAATCAAAGAAAATGGTTGAGAATTCAAATAAAATGGGTTTCTATTTAAATAAGAGGTTAAGGGAATTGCAGGAAAAATATCCAAGCATAGGGGATGTCCGCGGCCTTGGATTAATGCAGGCCATTGACTTTGTTATGGATGCAAAAAGCAAAAAATACAATAAAAAATTAAGAGATAATGTTATAGAATCCTCTTTTAAAAAGGGTCTTATACTTCTCGGTGCCGGAGAGAGTGCAATAAGGTTCATACCACCATTGATTATTAGAGAGGAACAGATAAATGATGCCATGGAAATACTTGATAATTCGATAAAAGAAAATTTATGAATTTAAATAATCAATAAGTTTTATTAAGGGCAGACCTTTATGCCATTTTAATATAAAATTACCATTTTTTGTTATTTCCTGCTTTGGAAGCAGTTCATACAGCCCGCGCATTCTGCCCGTGTAATTTTTATCGGATTCTATTGAGAAAAATCTCCATGGGTCTCCCTTTACCCCCTTTAATCTGTATGCATATGTAATGAAAAGTCCAGAATTTATGCACCTGTTATTTAATTTTATGGCCTGTTCCTGTTTCACTCCGGATGATTCACTAAACGTAAGCTGTTCCCTCTCGGAGGATTTTACCTCAATAACCATGGAGTAATCATCCCTTAAGGAGATAAGATCTGCACCAAATGAACCTGCTGTTCTGGAAACATAGAAAGGTTTTGATATTAATGAATACAGAATATCCCTTGAAACAGGATCAAGATTTTTACCAATCTTTTCTATGGTTTTAATATTTCCTGAAAGTATGTTTAAAAGCTCTCTTTCATATATGCTTCCATTCATGATATCACTTGTTCAAATTTTTTCTTGCCTCCTCCAATAGTTCTATTCTCATCTTATTTCTTAATTCACCCTCATGGTACCTCCTTTCCTCATCAGGACCCTGAATTTTGAGCCCCGGAATCTCTATGGAATGCCCGCTGTCATCTATGGCAACATAGGTAAAATAGGCCCTGGTTGTAATTTTATTCTCAGCAGTTTCAACGTTCTCAGATTTCACCGTTATTTCCACCTCCATGGTGGATCTTGTTACATAGGTAATTCTGGAATGTATGTTTACTATATATCCAAGTTTTACAGGTGATAAAAAGAAAAGGCTGTCAATGCTGCCTGTAACAACCTTTGACCTTGCATGCTTAAATGCCGTGATGCTTGCTATGTTATCCATCCATTCCACAAGCCTTCCACCATAAAGATTTCCAAATGAATTAGTATCCTCAGGTAAAACAAGCCTGCTCATCTCAGACTCTGATTCGGAAACAGTTTTTTCATTCATGCCTATAAATGTCAGACAATTTAATAATTTTATTCATTTTAAACATATTCTAATTATCTTATATTTAACCATTAAAACGGAAAATATTGTATTAGGACATAGGATATTATAAATTACCTGTTATTAAAAACGGTAAACTAATCAATAATAAAGCTATACACATAAATGGATTTATCTCCATTACAGGTAAAATATCCCAGGGGTGTTAAAACATCCGGTGGAAAGTTATATGAGGTTAATAAAAATGACATAGGCAATGAGAGTATTTTTTCAATTCTGTATCCTGTTGAACAGACAAAAAATATTGCATTGCATTTAATTGAGGCCGGTTTCTCTGATGCCACTCCAAGCTTTTATAAGGGTGAAAAATTCAGCCTTTCAAGGATAATAAAATTTCCATGGGAACTTCATTTAAGGTTATTTGAGCATAAAAATAAGGGTAAAATATTTGCACATGTTGAGATATCACGAAAATATTTTGAGCATCTTTTTATTATACAGCCTGTGGTTTATGAGGTACTTGATATACTGCAGGATAAATTTACAGGCATACGGGTAAATTATGAACCTGAAAATAAAATTGTTAAGGGTTTTTTAACAAATTATAATGTTAAACTGTTACCGCCTGAAAATTTAATAGAATGGGACCCGCTTTTAAACATAATTTATTCAGAATTTACAAAATATAAGGAAAACATAAGGGAAATCCTGGACAGGATAGAAAAAATATTAAATCTATAATTTTTTTGTAAATCTTTTAAGTTTATGCCCGCATACAGGGCATTCTTTAATGTCCTCATTATAAATTTTATGGCATCCGGTACACCGGTATAACCATCTTATTTCCCTTTTTATTTCATTTATGGATGCACCAGAATATTTTATTTTAAGCCTTGATGCAACGTTCTGTATTGCATAATCATCAGTGATTATTATGGCATTAAACTGCAATGCCAGTGCAATTATATCCATATCAGTGCTGCTTAATACATTATAATCCCCTGTTTTTTTGGATGCCTCCTTAACAATGTTAAGATACCCCTCTTCTGGTCTATAAACCCTTATGTTTTCCATGGAATCAATCAAATATTTAATATTTCCATGCTGAATTTCATTAATCACACTTTCAGGAAATATGAGATTTCCGGCTGCAATGTTAATCTTTCCTGATAAAATTGCTGAGGTATCAATTACATAATAAATATTATTTTCCACAGTACCATATTTTTTAAAATGTATAAATATATTGGTATTTAATCCTATCAGTAAATCAAATAGATTTTTAATGATTTTTTAATGTCAAATAATGGATCTAATTTTTTACATAATTTTAATCATCATTGGTATTGCAGTTGGGGCACTAACAGGTATAACCGGCAGCAGCGGTGTTATAGTTGTAGTTCCGGCCCTATCATTTATGGGCATAAATTTTAAAACCTCAATAGGCGCCAGTCTTCTTGTTGATGTCATAACCACAACGATTGTTATTTATGTATATTTTAAGAAGAAAACCATTAATGTGGCAGCCGGAATAATTTTGGGAATAGGTGCCGTAATCGGTGCGCAGATAGGATCGAATATTGCCCATATACTGCCGGTCATCCCACTGGAAATTATATTTACTGCCATGGCTGCATATATGGCGTATTATTCCATTAGAAAATCATATAATATGAATAAAAAAGGAATAAAAAAATGGAATTTAAATAAGTTCTTTTCCTTCCTTTTTGGATTTATACTGAGCATACCAATAGGTATACTTACAGGTGTAATAGGAACCAGCGGTGGCATAATGTTTATACTTATAATAATACTGCTTTTTTCCATGAGGGCCCAGGATATGGTTGGAACAGCCACACTTGCAATGTTTTTATCCGCTCTGTCGGGTTCTCTTGGGTATGTCAGGATAGGGCATATAAATTATGTGGCATCCATAATCATTGGTGTTATCGCCCTAATTTCAGGCTATTATTTTTCAATTTATGCCCATAAAATAGACCAGAAGTATATCTACAGATTCCTTGGTGTGGTGTTTATAATAGTGGTTGTCAGTGAATTGATTAAAATATTAATATTATGATAAAATTGATTTTCCAAGGTTGGAATAATATGCACCAAGATATTTAAAATCCCTGTAATTGCATGCCCTGCACTCCTTATTTTTTTTAATATTTATTTTTGTGATATCTGTATTAAATGCATCAATAAAATAAAGGTCCCCTGAAATAGAACCTCCAAGCATTATCCTAACTGCCATTGTAACGGCCATGGATGCAATTGCGGATGGTACCGGGCTTAAAACTCCGGAAACAGCACATGATGGCATTTCAACAGGATCATTATTATAGCATGCATAGCATGATGTTCTTCCCGGTATTATGGCCTTTATCTCCCCGTACATCTCAATTGCAGATGTAAATATCCATGGTTTGTTAAATTTAATGCATGCATCATTTATAATAAATCTGGTGGTCATGTTGTCTGTGCCATCAAAGACAAGATCAGATTTCTCAACCAGATATGCCTTTGAAGCATCAAAAGTCTCATTATAATACTCAACATCAAGATACGGATTGATTTTTTTAATTTTTTTAAATGCTGTTTCTGCCTTGTACTTTCCAATATCATCATAATCATAAAGCAACTGCCTATGGATATTGCTTATCTCTATGATATCCCTGTCTATGATAATAAGCTTTTTTATACCCAGCCGGGCAAATAGATTGGCTGCTGCACTACCTGTTCCACCGAGGCCAATTACAAGCACAGTCTTCTGAAGCAGTTGCCCCTGTCCGGTGCTGCCAATGAATTTTAAAGCCTCCTGCCTTGCGTACATCTGATTCATTTTAATTTAAAATATTTAAATAGTTTTTAATCTTTTCCAAATTCTATCCTAAATGTCATATTAATAATACTCTTGAACTGTTGGCTAATGTAACAAGATTAAAACTTGTGATGCCGCATTATAGGAAGGCCAAACAGATGCAATCAATTGGATAACTTAATAATATATGTTGAAATAAAAAACAGGATACTATGGATTCAGAGATTAAAAATAAGTGGCTTCTGGCTGGTAAAATCGGAAGGAAAGCACTTGAATATGCGCAGACCTTAATAGAACCCGGTGCACTCTTTTATGACGTTGCAGAGAAAACCGAGCAGTTTATCAGGGATAATGGTGCTGAACCATCTTTTCCTGTTAATTTGTCAATAAATAATGAGGCCGCACATTACACACCATTCGAGGGCGATAAAAAGAAATTTAAAACAGGCGATCTTGTAAAGGTTGATCTTGGAGCCATGATTGACGGTTATATATCAGACAATGCAGCCAGCATTGAGGTTGGCAACACCGGCAATTATTCAGATTTAATTGATTCAACCAGGGAGGCCTTAAATGCTGCAATTAAAATCTTAAGGCCAATGGTTAATATTTATAAAATAGGTGAGGAAATAGAAAATGTTATAACATCATACGGATTTAAGCCGGTAAAAAACCTTGGTGGTCATGGAATAAACAGATATGATTTGCACTCGGAAATATTTATACCAAACTATAATGATGGCAATGATGAAACAATTAAAACAGAGAAGGTTATTGCCATAGAACCATTTGCAAGCACCGCGCTTGGATTAATACATAACGGTCAGCTTGGAAATATTTATATAATCGATGATACAAAGGTCAGGGACAAAAATGAGATAATATATAAAAATTTTAATACAGTTCCATTTGCTGAGAGATGGCTGGCAAAAATTAAAACAGATTATAAGGAATACATTAAAAAAATGATGTTAAGCAGATACATCTCCGGATTCCCCGTGTTAAAGGAACACAATAAGGCAATGATTGCACAGTCAGAGCATACAATCATGATCTTAAACGATGAGATAATAGTAACAACATTATAAAATCATAATAATTTCTCTATTATTTTAATAGTGTCGTTTAAAACCATATTTTCAGGCCTGTTTGCATCTATATACTCGACCCTTATATCCGTGCCAGTAAATTTTTTAATATTTTTGAGGAAATATAAATAATATGTGGATACAAAGCCCAGAACATTTTTTTTCTCAAGAACTGATAATTTCTCATCCCTGTATTTTAAAACTTTTCTATTATTTATTATTCTTTTCAATGCTGTATCTATTTTTACATCCAAATAAATAATCACATCTGGCATGCATTTTACAGGCCTTGAAACATCCATAAGATACTGAATTGTTTCATCAATGCCTGAAAAAAATCTCTCTATTAGCGGCCCCTCATAGGCTATTGATGACGCTATGTATCTATCTGATATAACTATATTTTTTATATTTTCCTTTATTTCCTTTTGATGCCTTATTCTATCATATGTAAACAGAAAAAAATCAAGTATCGAGTTATATTCATTTTCCAGGGGTACAAGACCGGCATAGTCAAAGCCATCTGTTGGTTCTCTCGTGTAATAAAAATCTGGAAATGTATTTTTTAGATTATTTACAAGCGTTGTTTTTCCAGACCCATCGATGCCCTCTATGTTAATAAACATTGCAGCCTCATTATAATTCTGTATAATAATATTTAGAAAAATAAAAGTCAAAATAATTATTCAACCATTGAGGTGCCAGACCACCATTATTATGCATACCTGATTCATCCACAGTGGTTTAACATAACTCCTCATGGCCTAATTTTCTGTATTTCCTGGACAACTTATAATGGTCGAAGGTTTGTATTTAATTGCCCGCATTATTAATTGTTAAATACATCACATGGAATCTTAATCACGGTGATTCATAAATTAAACGTTCACGCCTCCAGAGGGTTTAACAGTAAAATTATATATAATATTTTTGCTTACTTAACATATTGAGCTTTATAGAAATTAAGGATTTGGTTAAAAAATACGGAAATACGACGGCCATAAATAATATTACACTGGATATTGATGGCGGTCAGATTTATGGCATACTGGGCCCTAATGGATCGGGAAAGACAACTTTATTAAAAATAATCTCTGGGATCCTGCCTCCAACCTCAGGGTCTGTTACAGTCAATGGAATAAATGCTGTAACCGGTGCAGACAGTATTAAAAAGTTTCTTGGATATATACCGGAAACCCCCGCTTTATATGAATCGTTAACACCCATAGAATTTTTTAATTTTATAGGATCAGTTTTTAATATAGACAGCGCCACTCTTAAGGAGCGCATAAATGCGTTTTCATCAGCACTTGAAATTGAAAAGTATATGAATGAATTTATTGGGTCATTATCATTTGGTACAAAACAAAAGGTTGCAATTATCTCTGCATTAATCCATGATCCGCAACTTCTTGTTATGGATGAGGGTATGAATGGTTTAGACCCAAGGTCTTCCAGAATAATAAAGGAGCTTTTAAGAGATTTTGCGAGCAAGGGGAGAACGGTAATATTCTCAACGCATATTATGGAGATTGCAGAAAATGTATGTGATACAATATCAATACTTTATAACGGAAATATAGCAGGTACAGGGTCTCTTGAAAAATTGAAGGAGGAGGCCGGATCAAACAATACGGACCTTGAGGAAATATTTTTAAGATTGACAGGTGATAATGATCTTGATACATTATTAAATTCATTGAAGGATTTATAATGAAGCACACTGAATTATTTCTAAGCAGGCTTCTTATAGTGGAGCAGCGATACTTGGCTGTTAAGGACACAACAAAATTTCAGAATGCGGTAAATTCTGCAAATAAGCAGGGATATTTTTTTAGAAATATTCTATCCACATATATAATGAATGCATTTACATTTATTTTATTCTCACTTTTAATTAACTCATTGTATTTTGGTGAAAGGAGCCCAGATTCAATAGCCTCATTTGGAATCATATTGTTTTCCTATCTTTTTTTGCTTGGTATTTATAATTCTGTGAATTTCATAAATACAATATATGCCTATGACCTCATGGCCCCATTAAAATCGCTTCCTGTTACTGTAAATCAAAACGTTCCATTTATTTCATGGTTTGTTTATAACTCATCGTCATATATGTTTGTTATAGTTCCATCAATAATTTATTTTTACATACTTACAGGGGATATTCAGACGATTGTTCTTGGTGTACTTTATTCGTTTATGTCACTAATACTTGGTTTTATTATATCAACAGTTATATTTATTTACAGGGGTGCCAGGACATCAAGACATTCATCAATAAGGAATTTCATTAGAATCACATTTACATTTTTGCTTCTTGGATTATTCTATGTAATTTTAGAAAATCCAAATTATTTTTCAGAAATGACAACTATTTTTAACAGTTTGCCCACCGTTTTAAAATATTTCTTATTTCCAATAAACATTGAATACATAGTGTATTTAAATTATTCATCCGGATTTATTATCAGGTTTCTTGAAATTATATTATCTTTTATATTTTTATTCGTTCTTATTTTTGTCTATTATAAAATTAGAAGAAGACTTTTCTATATGCTAATGTCATCAGAGGAACAGAAAAATTCTGAGAAAATATCAACAGGCATAAAGAAGGATAAATTATATGTTGCATTTTTAAAGAAGGATATTAAAACAACATTTAGAAAAATTCAAAATCTAACATACATATTTGTGCCAATACTTTTTGTGCTCCCATTCTTCTTTGCAATCATTGAACCGGAAACCGGTGGCATATCACTGGGCATTTTTATTTCCATCATATATCTAACAGTTATAGTCTCCGCATTTTACTCAATATTCCTTCTTGTTATTGAGGGAAAGGGCATAGAAATTTTAAACTCGCTGCCTGTTGGCAGAGGGCAAATATCAGAATATAAGACAATATTTGGCATGATTATATTTCTTGTTTTAATATCCATATATATGCTTGTTATGGATATTTTCTCCCCCGGACATATATTGGAATATATATTTGACTGGTCCAATGCTATTATTATGTTTTTTGTTATATTATCCATAAATATCAGAAGGTTAATTAAAAAATTACCAGAGGGGGTTACCAGCATTAATTATTACTCATTTGGGAGATACCCAATGGCCATGCTTTTTATTATTTCAATAATTATAGCATTAATTTCTGTAGTTTCAAGCATGGCCTTATCATATTTTGTATCCCACGCCCTTAATTATTATGTTTACTGGGATTTACCTGTTAATATTGTTATATTATTAATATTAGTTTTAAATACCAGCACATTTAAAATACGAAAATATTATTAATAGTTTATAAATAAACCTACATCGTGATAAAATGGTTAATGTAAAGGAGGTTCCAGCTGAGGCATTAATTTCGGAAATAGTTAATGAATTTAAATCCAGGAATGTTGAAATTCCAGAATGGACTAAGTTCTTAAAGGATGGAAAGGGCAAGGAAAAATCATGGACACAGCCAGACTGGTATTATACCAGACTGGCCTCAATACTAAGAAAAATTTATATAAAAGGGAACATAGGAATTTCAAGGATGAGCCAGGAATATGGCAGCAGGCAGGACAGGGGTACAAAAAGATACCATCCTGTACAGAGCAGCAGGTTCATTATAAGGTACATGTTTCATGCCCTTGAGACAATGGGCTATGTAAAAAAAGATAAGGCTGGCAGGGTACTCACACCGGCAGGCCAGGCACTGCTTGATAAGGCATCAAGGGACGCCATGAAAAAGGCTGTTGAGAATAACAAGGTTCTAGAAAAATATTTATGATAAAATTTATCAAGGTTATAATAATATTATATTCCGGTGTTGTAAATGTCTGCTGACGATGATGAACTGGAGCGAATAAGGCAAAGAAAACTGGCCGAACTCGAAAGAGAATCCCAGGAAAGGGCAATGGAAAGCGAGAGCCGGAGGCAGGCACAGGAAGAGGAGGCAAGGAAGCAGCAAATATTGAGGCAGATACTCTCTTCTGAGGCAAGGGAGAGGCTCAATACATTGAGGCTTGTTAAGCCAGAGCTTGTTGATAATGTCGAAAATCAGTTAATTCAACTTGCCAGTATGGGCAGGATCAACAGGGTAATAAGCGATGCCGAGTTAAAAAACATCCTGTTAAGATTAACCGGCACACAGCATGAAACAAAAATAGAGAGGAGATGAAAATGAGCAGAAATAAGCCACTAGGCAAAAAGTTAAGATTGATGAATAGAATAAAATCAAATAGAAGGGTACCTGGCTGGGTCATGCTGAGAACAGACAGGCATGTAACACAGAACCCAAAAAGGAAAAACTGGAGAAGGTCCAATTTAAAGCTTTGAGGTGTTTATAATGGTTGAGGAACAGAATTTAACAAATGAGCAGATAATAAATGTATCCCTGAGGGCCGCAAGGTTTTCATCCAGAAGCCGCAGGGCAGACACTGCAATTAAAATTATAAAGGAGCAGGTTGCAAAATACACAAAATCTGATATGGGCATGATATGGGTGGATAATAAGGTTAATGAGGCCTTATGGAGCAGGGGTAGAAAGCACATACCCACAAAAATAAGCCTTAAGGTAATAAAATTAGAGGATGGAACCGCTGAAATCATCCTACCATAAAATATAAAGTTATGATTAAAAAATTATCAATTTTTGGCAGTGATTTTATTGGCGTTTACGTTAAATCATTTAAGGATATGGCATTTATCCCAAAAAACCTGAATGACGATATTGAAAAGGTTATACAGGATACCCTTAAGGTTGAAACAAAGAGGATAATAATAAATAATTTTAGCCTTATTGGGACAATGATTGCGTTTAATTCAAACGGGATAGTTGTGTCAGGCCTTTCAGGGCCTGAAGATTTTCAGGGTATTGACCTCGACGGTAGAAATATACTATTTTTAAAGGACAGGTTAAATGCCGTTGGAAATAACATAATTACAAATGATAAAACCGCGGTAATACACCCATCATTTACAGAATCCTCAGAAAAGGCGATTGAGGATACACTTGGTGTTGAGGTTATAAAATCGACAATTGCAGGGGTTAAAACTGTTGGGGCTGTTGCCGTATTAAATGATAAGGGTATGCTTGTATCCCCAGAATCCAGTGAGGATGAAATACAAAAACTTAAAGATCTTTTTGGGGTTAATGTAAACACCGGAACAGCCAATTTTGGAAGCTATTATATAGGTGCATCCATTATAACTAATTCCAGTGGAATACTTGTTGGAAATGCAACAACATCAATAGAAATAGGAAGAATAGATGATACACTATCTTAGTTGAGATACAGTTATAACAGGTATTAGATTTATACCGTTTTCTTTTAAAAATTCTTTTGCGCCCTCCTCACGGTCAACAACACATATGGCATTTTCCACCACAGCACCGTGGCTTCTTAATATCTCCACAGATTTTAAAATAGAACCGCCTGTTGTTGCAACATCATCTATAACATCTATTTTTTCCCCATTGTTAATTTCTCCTATCCATCTCTTATTTGTGCCATGAGTTCTTTCAGTCTTCCTTATTATTACATAATCTATTTTAGTTTTCAGTGCGGTGGCCACAAGTATTGGAACAGCACCAAGCTCCATGCCTGCAATCTTTTTTGCAGATATTTTTAACGATATTGCATCTGCCATGGCATTAAGTATTTCTGGCCTTGTTGATGCCTCCTTAATGTCAACATAATAATCAGATTTTTTACCTGATGTGAGGACAAAATAGCCAAACTTAACAGCTCCAGATTCCAGAAGCGTTTCCCTGATTCCCATATAGGTTTATTATAGTATGTATTTTTAATCTTTTTATACAATTTAATCTTTTTATACAATTAACCTTAATATGTCTTAATGGACTTACCAACAATGGAAGACAGCAAAATTATTTTTGCACTGGATGTGTATGACCGAGATACTGGAATAGAGCTGGCTAAAAATCTGGCAGATCAGGTTTTCGCCATAAAAGTTAACTGGCCAATCATACTTGAAAACGGCATAAAAATAATATCTGAGCTTTCAAAATATTCAAAGATAATATGTGATTTTAAGCTGGCTGATGTGGAAAACACCGACAAACTGATTACAGAAAAGGTTGCACAGTATGGTGCATGGGGTATTATATCACATGCATTTACAGGCATAAAATCATTAAGGGCGGTTGTAAAATCTGCAGGCCAGATGAAGGTTTTTTCGGTTGTTTCAATGTCCCAGGAATCATATATAGATAATGTATATGATAAGCTCGTGGATGATTCATTAAAGGCTGGAGTTTTTGGGCTTGTGGCTCCGGCAAACCGTCCGGACAGGCTTAAAAAAATAAGGGATATTTCTGGGGATATTAAGATCATAGCACCTGGTGTTGGGGCCCAGGGGGGTAATATCATATCTGCAATTATGGCGGGCGCAGATTATATTATTATAGGCAGATCAATATATGATTCTCCAGATCCCATTGGGGCCATAAAAAAATTTAATGATGAGGCCACAAAATTATGAGAATTAAAAATATATAAAACATTTTAACAATAAATTTAATATGTTATGTTCATTAATTGATTATGTACATTGCAACATTAAATATAAACGGAACAATAAATCAGAATATGGTTTCCAGAATAATGCCGGTACTGGATTATGTGTATAATAAAAACAAGGTTAGGGGTTTGATTCTCATAATTAATTCCGGTGGCGGGGATGCAAATTCAACAGAAATAATTTATAATAAGCTAAGAAAAATAGCAGAAAAAAAACCTGTTTATTCATCAATTCTTGGGACTGGCGCCTCTGGTGCCTACTGGCTTGCGTGCGCATCTGAAAAAATTTTTGCCATGCCCACATCAATAGTTGGATCCATAGGTGTTATAAGCATATCAGCAGATGTATCCGAGTTCCTAAGTGCTGCCGGTATTAGGCCAAGGATAACAAAAATAGGAAAATATAAGGATATGAACTCGCCATTCAGGCCCATGACAGATGAGGAACAAAACATATACTATGAAATAATGCAGGACGTTTTTAAAAGGTTCAGGGATGAGGTTAAATCAAGAAGAAACATCAAAAATATAGATGATGTTGCCACCGGTCTTGTATTTTCATCATCAAGGGCAAAGGAATTATCCTTAATAGATGAGATAGGTGATACGGAGGCATGTATAAACGATATGAAAAACAGAATCAAATCTGGTATTGGCATTAAGGATTTAACCCCACGCGGTGGTATAATATCCAGATTTATCTCAATGTCCACCGATTCATTTTTTAGCGAATTTTTTAAAAACAGGATCTCATAAAAATGAATTATACACCTTTTTGATCTCATCATATATTAAATTTTCATTTTTATTTATAACATATGCAATTCCAAAGGCAGCACCAAAACCGGTACCTTCCTTAACATATCCCTGTTCATAATAATCAAGACCCTGTATTCCGGAAAAATTGGTTTTTGCATATATTATGTTACCGCCTGCAATATCACTTAATAAATCGCCACGGTCATTAATTATATAACCTGTTGTAAATATATATCTTTTCTCATGAGATTTGTTTATTATTTTATCAAGGAGATAAACGCACGCCATCTGTGTGCCTCCGGCATACATTATTGTTGAATTTCTTACAGCCCCTGATATGCCTGTGGCAAGTGCCATCATGTAATCACCATACTGTATCATTGAATCCATTGCATTATTAACAGGTTTATATCGCTGAAAGACCTCATCTGCAACCTTCCTCTTTAACTGATCAGGCCCGGATTTCATTGAACTGCTGGTCATATAATCATAACCAAGCGATCTAAGAACCATGTATGCTGTTGTTGTCCCGCCGGGAACGCTTTCAGCAAGAACAATATACTTATATTTTTTATCCAGCATCCTGCCAATATACCTGCCTGTTTCAACTGCCACATCATATTTGGTAAGTGCCTCCTGTTTTCTTGGGTCATTTGCAGGCCCAAGTTTTGTATGTAAATATGGAATCTTTGGTGATTCATAAAATCCAGCATCAACTATCAAAATATCAACACCCGAAACCAAATTTGCCGCCCTTGTTATTATTGACGGTGTGGGTATACCGTTTTCGGTCATTGGTATAACATCATAGGAAATGCATTTTCCAGAATATATAATCTCTGAATCAAGAACCGGTGTCAAAAACGTGAGCTCAGAGTTTTCACCTGCGGCAGATATTCCCGGAATTTTTGATATCTCTGTGCTACCGGCAAGCAAAACATATATTATATCATCATTTCTATCAATTTTATTTATTATGCTGTTTCCCTGAATAATCATGCATTTTTTATGCATTCCTTACCATAAACTTTTCCTGAAAAAAATTGTAATAAAACTAAAATGAATTTTTAGGACCCAAAAATTTAGATGCAGTTATTATAAAGTTAAATTTTATACATTAATATTATAAGGCATTTCATTTATAATAAAATTAAATAATTTAATAAATATTAACAATGATGCACGGTGGCAGGGTCCATGAAACTGCAAGGGAAAACGGTTTTAACATAAAATCAATCATTGATTTTTCCTCTAGCATGAATGATTTTATTAAATTACCCGAGATTACCATGGGTAGGGAATGCATTGAAAATTATCCTGACACAGATTATGAATATTATAAAAATTACATATCAGGAGGGGAATTTAAAAAAGATAATATATTAATTGTCCCAGGATTGACATATTTTATCCATAGAATTATGCTGCTTTCATCAGGCAATATAATTATTATAACCCCCACATTCAATGAATATTTATATGCAAGATCAAACTCCAAAAAAGTTGAGATTCCTTTATATGTGATTCAAAAAAATCCATACATTTTAAAAAATTATAATTTTAACTCAATATTTATTGTGTATCCATCAAGCCCAACCGGAGAATTAATGGAAGCCAATGTTATGAATGCAATATTAAATATAAGTTTGTTAAAAAACGCCCGTGTTTTTCTTGATGAATCATTTATATATTTTTCAGAAAAAAGGCCGTTAAATGAAATTTCATTGATTAATAAATATGGCAATCTATTTGTGTGCAGGTCATTAACAAAGGCTTTTTCAATTCCCGGTCTTAGAATCGCCTATGTGGCATCAGCCCCTGAAAATATCATCATGATGGAACATGATTTTGATCCATGGCGTATGTCCTCTGCATCACTTAAATATATATCTAAAATTAATTATAATAATCTGGCAGGACTTCCAGAGATGGTTACGCTTGAGAGAAATTATATTATTAAAAGGATGCTGGGGCTTGGTTTCACTCCTGTTGGAAAACCGGTTGCAAATTATATAACATTTAAGGCCCCCGAACATATAAATACACTTGATCTTGATAAATTTTTAAAATCAAACGGCATATTAATAAGGATTCTTGATGATTATAAGGAATTTGGAACAAATTATATTAGAATTTCTGTTAAACGGAGGAATAAAAATGTTAGGCTAATATCAAAGATAAAGGAATACATGGGTGATTTATATAAGTAAAATAATACAGGTTCTTGGCACAACATCGGATTCAGGTAAGACCACTGTGGCCATGGCTCTATGCAGATACTACTCTGACCTGGGCTTTAGAGTCGCACCATTTAAAGCTGTAAACATGTCATTAAATTCAATATCCATAAGAAATGATGGGGAAATATCCCGTGCTCAGTGGTTGCAGGCGCTGGCCGCAAGGACTGAACCAGACGTCCATATGAATCCGTATATACTTAAGCCAGAGGGTTCAGGAAAATCACAGTTAATAGAACTTGGAAAATCGAAAGGTTCCATGCCACTAAATGAATATTTTAATTATCTTAAAATGCATGCCCCGGATGTTATTAAAAAATCCCTTGACTATCTGCTTGAACATTATGATATTATTATAGCCGAGGGTGCCGGATCACCCGCGGAGATTAACATGTTTGGCAGTGATTTTGCCAATACCTTTGTTTCAGGTATCTATAACACGCCTGCAATACTTGTTGCCGACATAGACCGCGGTGGCGTTTTTGCCTCCATTTATGGTACAGTAAAATTAATGGAGAGACCTGATCTATTAAAATATATAATAATAAATAAGATGCGGGGTGATACATCAATACTTGAAACAGGCATAAATAAAATAGAGGAACTTACCGGGAAAAAAATTATTGGCATAGTTAAATATACAAACATAAATCTTCCAGGAGAGGATTCCATGAATTATAATAATTCAAAACTTTACAGCAGAAATGTGGCCATAATAAAATATCCACACATGGAAAATTATAGCGATTTTGATCCATTATATTTATTTGGTATAGGTTATAATTATGTTGACAAAAATAATGTTGATGATATTCTGGATGCAAAAATAATAGTCCTGCCAGGATCGAAACTTGTATACTCTGACCTTGAATATATTAAAAATCATGGCATATATGAAAAAATAATGGAGATGTCAGGAAAATCAATAATAATAGGCATATGTGGTGGATACCAGATGCTTGGAAATAAAATAATGGACCCACATAGAATAGAATCAGAACAAACAGAATATACCGGTCTCAATTTACTGGATGCTGTAACATACTACAATGAAAAGAAAACTGCACGTGGTGTAACATACAGGCTAAATTCCAAACTATTTGGTAATACATCATTTTTTAATGGATATGAAATACATTTTGGATCAGTTTATGATCAAAATGATGCCCCTTTAAATGAATTGTGCGGGGGCTATGAGGGCTCAATCAATAAGAACGTAATTGGAACAAACATACATGGGATCTTTGAAAACACTGAATTCCTGGAGTATCTATTTGGATTAAAATTCCAGAATTATAACTCCATACTAAATAATAACATAGATACAATATCAAGGTCCATAATTTCAGGCATAAATGAAAAATATCTTAAAGAACTGATATTATGACACTAATTATATTGTTTCCAATTATTATTCTGATATTTTCTTATATATATGATATTTTTCTTGGCGAACCACCATTAAAAATACATCCGGTTGTGATTCTGGGAAAAATCATTGATTTTACATCCATTTATTTTAGAAAAATAAGCCAGAAAAGAATTGCAGGGCTTTTATTTCTTTTATTTATCATTATTTTATATGTAATTCCCTCAGCAATCCTATTTCTAATATTTCGCCTCAATAATCCCTATGCAATCTTAATTTATCTTTTAATTTCCATCTATATTTTGAAGTCCACATTTTCGGTAAAATCCATGCATGACCATATATTAAAAATTATTCATGCACTGGAATTAAACAATATTGACATGGCCAGGAGAAGTACATCACTTGTTGTCAGGCGCAGTACCGAGAATATGACACCGGGTCTTATATCATCGGCCGCTATAGAAACAATAGCCGAGGGCTTTGTTGATGGTTACCTCACCCCAATTTTTTTTTACTCATTTACCGGGCTGGCCGGTGCACTGGCATGCAGGGCCATAAATACTATGGATTCAATGGTGGCATATAAGGATAAAAAAAATATTAAATTTGGATATTTTACTGCACTAGCAGACACAATTATTAACTACATACCTGCAAGGCTTTCGTGTATTATCTTTTTCATTAGCTCAATGATTCTTGGCTATAAATCAAAATTCAGAACCGGTATTAATTCAACAGATAGTGTTAATGCCGGATTTAGTATAAATTCAATGGCTGGAATATTAAACGTGAGGCTTGAAAAGGTTGGTGAGTATATTATAAATGAATCTGGCAGGGAACCCAATATCAACGATATTAAAAGGGCACTGAAAATTTATTATTTATCAAGTTTAATATCCTTAGTTTTTGCGTGCATAATAATCTATATTTTGTATCTTGCCGGGATAGTTTTAATAATTTAGAGGTTTTATATTAATTCATATTTTTATTATAAGATTAATATAAATTTAAATATTGGGATAAATAAGGATATTCGTGATAACAGATTTTGCATTTAAATGTGTATTAATGAAGTTAATTATAGGAATACTTATATAGTCTTTTTAAATACAAATCTTGGAACTGTAAGATGTTTAAAATAATCTTGCAGTAAAAAGACTGTCGAAGTGTTATCATGACCGATCTTTTAGAAGATTTTGAAACAAAGAGAGAATCAATCCGGGAAGAGGTTGAATCACACATTAAAAAGCGAGATGAGGCTAATGCACAGGCGCAAAAATATGCCAAGATCCGGGACGAACTTAATCAGAAAACCCATGAAATGAGGGAGCAGGCCAAGGCTAAGATCGCTGAAAAAAACGACCTTATTGAGAAGATCAAAACCTTAAGGGAAGAAAAGGAGGAGCATTATAAAAATCTATCAGAACTTAAAAAGAAGCTCAGGGAAATTAAAAGCGGGGAAGCGTCCGGACTGGATATTAAGGATATTAAGGCCAAGGAAAAGGAACTCCAGTATCTTGAAAAAAGGCAGCAGACAACAGAGCTTACAAAGGAGGAAGAAAATAAAATTATAGTGGAAATAAGAAGACTTAACAATGAAATCAGGAAGGCCAAGGCAAACAGGGAGGAGGAACTATTAAAAAATAAGGACATAAAGGAGCTAACTGATAAAATTAATGAGGAAAGAGCACTTGGAGAGCAGTATAAAAAGCAGATAGAGGAAATGTCAGAAAAGATCTCGAAATTAAGTGATGAGATCAATACCATGCTTCAGGAGCTTGATGAGGTACGCCATACAGCAGATGAGAACCATGAACTATTTGTAAAATACAGTCAGGAATCAGAAAAGGAGCATGCCGCATTTATAAAGGCAAAGAACGATTTAAGGGATCTGGAAAAGGCTATATATGCCATAAAAAATAAAACAAAGGTTAGCAAAAAGAAGGAAAAAGAATCTGAACTTCAGGAAAAGGCCTCAGAGCTTTATGAGAAGTTTAAGGCCGGAGAGCAGCTTACCACAGAGGATCTTTTAATTTTGCAAAAGGCTGGTTTCCTGTAATTATGAAAACCTACAAGGTAGGATTTTTATTAATAATTGCCGGATTTATATTATCATTAATTTTCGCCGTGCTGGGCATAGATAAGGTTGGATTATTTCTCTTTTTTCCATTTATTATAAGTACCAATCCTGTTTCAATAATACCATTTTTATTAATTTTTATAGGTTTTATTATGCTTTTTATATCCCCTATATTTGTCTTAAGGAATGAATATGAAAATAAATACGATGATTACTATAATAATGATATCTATCAGAATTTAAATCAGGATAAAAATGTAATAAATGAGGATAAGAATAAAAAAAATTCATTTGGTGGCCTTATAATGGTTGGGCCCATACCAATTATTTTTGGTAATGATAAAAAAATGATTTATATATCCATGATAATAGTTGTTATAATAATACTTCTTTATATATTCTTTATATATCATCTTCTATAATCTTTGATGCCAGTGATACGTTATATATTCTTGATTTACCCTTTAATTCCAGTTCTGGTGATATTATGCTGTCCACAATTTCTGAATCTTGGCCAATAACACAATCCCTCATTATCACAGAATTCTTTATTTTTGAATTCTCTCTAACTGTTACATTGGGCATTAATATTGAATTCTCTATCTCAACATTTTTTTCTATATTAACAAAATCATATATGGCCGAGCTCTTTATTTTAACATCCCTGTCAATTTTTATTGAGTTCCCTATATAACTGTTATAGATCTGGCATGAATCAAATTTGGATGATGTTTCTATTATGTTTTTTCCCTTTATAAGCTCATCATTGTACTCTCTACCATACTTATTGACCATTATTTGATTTGCCCTTATAAGGTCGTTGGGCCTTCCCGTATCAAGCCATATGCCCTTCCCAACATAACCATATATGTCAATGTTTTTTCTTAATAATCTTGGGAAAAGGTCACGTGCGAAATCATAGGGCACTGTTTTAATGTAAGATAATATTTCGGGTTCAATAACATATATGCCTGTATTGGCTATATGTGAGAATGTTTCCGATTCTGATGGCTTTTCCAAAAATTTAGTTATTTTATTATTCTTAAGCTCCACTATCCCAAACTGGCTTGGGTCAGAAACCTCTGTTAAAACTATGGTAATTTTGGCATTATTCTTTTTATGGAAATTGATAATATCCTTTATATCAAAATCAGATAATATATCCCCGCTGCCAACAACAAAGGTATCATCTATGAAATTGGATATTAATTTTATGCTGCCTGCCGTACCCGCCGGTTCTTTTTCAACAGAAAATAATATGCTCTGATCCGAATTTTTTGTTTCAATTATACTTTTAATAAGGGCCTCAAATTTGTAACCTGTTGTGACTATGACATCATTTATTCCGGCCCTGTAGAAAGAGTCAAGAAGATATGACATGCATGCCTTTCCGGCCACAGGTATTATTGGTTTTGGAATGGAATATGTTATTGGTCTGAGTCTTGTACCCTTTCCGCCAGCCATTACAACTGCTTTAAAAACCATGAATACCAATAATATATTATCTTATTAATTTTTTTAATGTATGTATAATTTTAATGTAAAATTTAAATATTCCAGTGAATATTAATGCGTGTTGATTTAAATGAATCATATAATTTTTATAAAAAAAGCAGTCTCTGAGGCATTTGCCAGTATATAGTTATTGGTTTATATGAAGAAAGTTTTAGCATCAAAAAGATTAGATCTATAGGTGTTTGTTAACATGGTTAACAGAAACCATAACAAGATTACTAGAAATTCATTTATATAAATACGTGGATTTATTTCTAATAGATTTATTTATAAATTATTTATTAATAATAGTATCGATATATATATACAATTATTTATTATAATATTTATGAATAACTATACGACTAAAAATAGAAGCTATAGATGGATTGGCATTGCGGTGTTGTTTTCATCTTTTACTGCTTTGTTGGCAATTACATTAAGTGGTATAAATTTGTACGGAAATAGCGCCATTTTAGCTCTTTATTTTACCAATCACATATCACTTTCTTCAGCTGAGTTATCTCTCAGTGCTCTGGGTTTTCCTGCAGGATTTGCAATAAAATATCTGCTGGGCACAGCAGGATATGAAGCCTTTATTGACGGAACAACAATAATTTTTATCAGGTATACCGTTCTCGATGTTTTGGAATTTTGGGGATGGATGATACCGGCTTCAATATCAGGTGCATCAGCATGACTAAGAAAATAAAAAGCTTAAATTATGACATTTATTCCTATTTTTTATATTATTTTTTAGTTTTATATTTTGCCATAATTTTTGTGGCCTTTTTTCATACATCTATATTCATACTTTCTTCCACAATTAAAAGAGAAATATTTATTGCATTGGTACTGTATCTAAGCTTTTTGTCAATGAATTATTATAAAACAGGTATTTAAAGCCTTTATATGCATTACTGGAGTTATTTCCACTCCTTCCAATAATTTTATATTTTAAGGGTAAGTTCTTTTCTAAAAACCAAAAGGAGTTAGGTACATATTTTATATACTCTCTCCTATTATTTATTTTTATTTTTTCCTTTACCATTGTGATTTCTGCATTAGCATTGATATATAAACCTTTATTTTTCAGCATGGTTGGAAGTAAGCCCTATGCAGATAAATTTTTGAAGCCTGTAGCTGTCTATAAAAATACTTCGTCTTTCATAATTTTACATAATCTAGCATTTCTTTCATTAATAATATTGGGTGGCCCATTTCTATATATTCCAACCTTCGCCGGTTCGTATTTCATGGCTATAATTACAATGCCAGTACTGGCAGACGCTATTATAAGCGGATATTTTAATTATATTTTACCAAACGCTATTCTGGAAATTTCTGGAACAATAATAGCCGCTGCCTCCTCTTTTATTTTATTCATGTTTGTATTGGAATCAATTAAAGAAAATAAGCAATTTATATTCCCTAAAAAATATTTAAAATACATCATTTCTGGACTTATTATGTCCCTTATGAGTTTTCTGTTTGCATGGCCTATTGAAGTTTTATTGATTACTAGGAACATCACGTTTGTATGGCTTAAGGCCTTCTATTTTATTGATTTATATATTCTGGTGGTTGATTTCATCATTATTTTTAAGTTATTCAGGGGAACTTTCATGTCCCCTCTAGAATATTTTAGCCTTTATTTTTTCATCTCTTTATTTTTATTTGGTTTAGTTGGTGCAAAAACAATACACTCATCAATTTGGTATTTAATATTATTTGGTACCTTCTCCAATTATTTTATGTTATATTCACTATTTTCAATATTTAATTCTAATAATGAAATAGGTAAAATAGATGGTGACCTCATTTATGTAATAGCGAGGGGAAAAAGTATGACCCCTGTCATAGAGGGGGGAGATATTCTTATTATTAAGAGAGTTAACAGCATAGAAGAATTAAGTATGGGTGATATAATAACATATAGAACATCCGCCATATATTCACCACTGAATAATTCTGGAATTGTAACCCATAGAATAATTAAAATTATGGGGGATAAAATTTTTGCCAAGGGTGATAATAACGCGTCTATTGATGCTCAAACAATATATCTTGATGATATTATAGGTGTTGTATTAGCAAAATTAACATATATAACAGGAAAGGTACAAACATTGGAGATTTTAAAACAGGATGATAAAATTAAAAGCGAATTTCCTTACATTAATAATTTAAATCCAAGAATTAAACATAATAATCAGTTTCATGAATTTTATCTAGTACTAATATCCTTTTTATTAATCATCTTGGTATTGGTTTAAATTGTAATTTTTCTCTAAAGTCTAGAATAAAAATTGATCTTTTTAATCTTAAAAAAGTCAATTAATTTTAAATATGATTGAATGGATGTGATTTATATTTGGATCAAATTTATGGCAAATTAATTATGCAACCAATTCCAATTATTAAGAAAAGTTAAATATTTTAATTAAAATAAGCCTAAAATGAATTATAACATACCAGAACCAAAAGTTTTTCCGCAGAGGGTCAGATCATCCAAGAGGAAATGGTATGCTATAATTGTAATTATTATCCTTTTAATATCATCATTTTCAATACTCTCGGCATTACATCCGCATCAAATTGCACCTGAAACTTCCATTGCATCAGCAGGCAATTATGTAAGCACTGGCACGCCATATAATATTACAATTAAACTTAATCAGCCACCAAAATACGTGAAAATTTTCTGGGGGGATAATACAAACTCAAATATAAGCACATCCGGTACAGTCATCACCATAAGCCATATTTATACAAATCCAGGAATATATTATATACATTATTTTGCAGTCTTTACCTCAGGTATTTTATTTCCAGATTATTATATACCAGTTTATGTATCTTCTAACTATTTTTCAAATTATACGGCACAGGGCATATTGTCAGTGTATAATTATTCAAGGTCACCCATAAATCCTGACTCAAATATTTTTTATCCTAATACTAATATGAATATATCGGGATCATTTACACCTCCTGATGATCCTAATTACAGCCTTATTTCAGGAACATTTTATCTTTTTAAAAATGGAAATATTATAAAAACTTTTAACATTAATACATATTTTGATCACAGTTCAAAATCATATGTATATAAAAATTTAATTTTTAATTTTAATCATACTGCACCAGGAAATTATACAATGGAGCTTGTTACATATTCTGGAAACGTTTCATCATCGGGAAGTGTTAGTGATATCATATCATCAAAATATTTTCTGGATGTTATTATAACATCCAAAATCCCACATATTTATATAGATAAGAACATGCCATACATTGCATTCGCCTCATCATCACCATATAACAATCTTAATCCAGAAACTGCATATACGTCTGGGGATATGCAGATTTTAATGAACACCGAGGAATTCCTATTTTATTATAATCAGACCTCAGGCAAGTATTATCCAAATATAGCAGATTACCCAGAAATAAAAAATGATAACAAAACCTTTATATTTAAAATATCAAATTCATTTAAGTTTCAGAATGGTGAAACTGTAAATGCCTATGATGTTTATTATTCACTTGTAACTGACATAATCCTTGACAATGTAACACCCCAATCACCAGGATGGCTGCTTGCTCAGTACGTAATCCCTGGGAACTATTATACAAATGTAACATATAATAATATAAAGAACGCAATATCGTATAGCAATACATCAAACACTATTACAATAAATTTTACCCATCCAATGAGCAATGAAACAGTTTACAGAATACTCACATCTCCTGGTGCATTTATTACATCGGCCTCTTATATGATCCAGCATGGTGCTGTTCTAAATATTACAAACGCTGGAATAGAAAAATTCAGGTCAAACTATGAAGATGGAAACTACAGTTACTTTGTAAACCACATCATCTCTGATGGCCCCTATGAAATTCTATCTTTAAATAAAAACGCTGTCACGCTTATAAGAAACCCGTTTTTCATGGGAACAAAATATAATCCAATCCCGCATTTTGATATAATAAAAATATATTACGGCCTTTCTCTGGCAGGCAGGCTGCAGGGATTAAGATTAAATGCACTGCAGATAACCTCTGTGCCATATGAATATTCAAATGCGTTCAGTGCAATAAATAATATTTCAATATCGGGCAATGTAACATATTCCGAAATATACAGTTTTAATTCAAATGTAAATCTAACAATGCTTGGAAACTACGGTTATTTTAATATGCCATATAATTTATTCTCAAATATAACTGTCAGGGAGGCTTTTTATAATGCATATCCAGGAAATAACCTGACACTTTCCAAGCATCTGTGGGATCAGTTTGTGTTAAATGCCGGTGATAAATATAATATAAAAAATTCAAGTGGTGTATTTCTCTATAATAACGCCACATTAAAAATACCATTATTTGTCAATTCTATAATAAATGACCCGGAGGTTGTTACATATATTAACAATTTGCAGGATGTCATAAAAGGATTAAAGGTAATAATAATTCCAGTTACAGGAGATAAAATGAAATCATACGAATTTTATGGTAATAATCCAATGCCTATTTACCTATCACTTTTACCTTTAAATATGAATTTAACCGAGAAAATTAGCTATCTTGGAAATCCAGAAAATGGAACATACATGTATCAGAACGGTTTCAGCATAGGACTGTACAATAAAAGCCACAAAAATCAGACCAAACTTATGTTAAATTTAAGTGCCTCAATAAATAAACTAACATTTAATTATTCAAGTAAGAACATAACCGATGCCCAGGAAAATCTCAGCATGCTCTACCTTTATATATTCACAAATGAAAATGTAACAATAACACATATTCATAGATCCAGTATTTATGGTTTTAGGTACTCTTTAAATAAAAATTATAACATAATAACATTTAATACATTATATTAGTTTCTTTTAAACTCGAGTATAGGAAGCATGCCACCCTGCCGTTGTAATAATCTGTGAATGCCGGTTTATTGTCCTTGCATATATCCATTGCATATTTGCAGTTCCAGAAATATGGACATCCAACCCTGTTCTCCTCCCTGCTTATTTCTCTTCCCGACATCATATCCATGGAAAATGGGTGCAGCTGCTCATTATTAAATTTTACTGTTGAATTTTTCTCCACAGGCATGCCTGCATATATGACGCAGACATCATTGAATGCCCATGGAAATTGAATCACCGCCCTTGGTCCTGATGCCACTGCCAGGGTGGCAAATTTAAATGTCTTTGATAATATATTTACATTTTTTAGTAAATTTCCATCCACATCTCCAGGTTCCTCAATAATAAGTAATTTTACATTGGAGAATGCATAAATAGCAAGCAGTATATGCTTAAGCAGTTCTGGATCCACCTCATGGGGGTATTTATTAAGTTCTGAAGTATCAGATTTTATATTCATATATTTTAAATATTCGAGTATGTAGGCGTTTATTTCACTGTTAAGATCATGTTCTATTCCATGCCTGTTTATCCTGAGCAAAAGATTAAAAAATCTAAAATTTTTTTTCTCCATATCTATTCTAATCTTGTCCCTTGCATAGCTGTAATTATATTTAGAATTTTTTTTATAATAAATATTGACATAATCATCCTTAAATCTATAGAAATCCCTTAATTCAACTATATTTGCAAGATCTATGCCCTTTTTCTGGAACAGCATAATCTCCATGAGTTCATTTTCTGGCTCCTCTGATCTTTCAAGTACATTCTTTATTTCATTTAATTTATTAATAACGCCGTATTCTGTTGCCCAGTATCTAAGATAATTTTCAGTATCAGGATACTTTTTATAACCATCCATTAAAAGTTTAATATCCTCCCTAGAAAATGTTTCCCTTCTTAAAACAGCATTTAATATCCTTACCCTTGCAGAATATGGTATAAAATCTATTATTTGATCCTTAATTTTTAAGGTTTTATCAAACAGTTCGCATGCGTGTTCAGGTATTATAAACACATTTTTAAGCGAGTATGCTGCGGCCATTAAATTTTTATCTTTCATGCTGTATCGTTTAATTCTATTAATTAAACCTGAGACATCCTCACCGAGAATTTCCATTGTTCCTGATACTTTAATATTTTCATCGGCATTAAGATAAAAAATGGACATAAACAGATCCTTTCTCTCATCATTAAAGATTAGGAGTACGCTTTCATTATCCATTATTTCATGGTTTAATCCGTATAGTCTAAGGTTTTTATTATTAATAGCCGAGAAGTTATTGAATTTAATAACCGGATTATTCCTTTCCATAGATTCCGGACCTCCTGATGCCATAGCCTAACCCGTGGGCAGAAAGAACGAATAATGACAGAAAAATAACTGGAAACATTTCAACCCACCACATTCCAATGGATAAATATGTAATTCCGTTGCCGTTAATATACATTAATGTACCAAGATTAACCAGCAAAAAATTGCTTGTATAAATACCAAAAAATAAAATTAAATTAATAATTGCATACATTGTTCCAATATCTGAAAATATATATGGAATCAATTTTTTAAAGACATATTTTATTAAATATATTAAATTTCCCTCAGGTCTTTTAAGATTAATCAGGCGCCTGATATAAAATGGAAACCATGAAATTCCTGCACCTATTATTATGCCATAAATTGACGGTCTTATAATGTACATTAATATTAATATGAACACCATATAAGGCATGCTGAATAGGGATAAATTAAAGAGTCCTATTATTTTACTATAAATCCTATTTCTTAAATAATAACCGGGGAAGGAAATTATAAATCCTATTAAAAGGGCAAGAAAAACCGAGGAAAATGTTAAGGTTAAATCCAGTTTTAGCGTGGCCAGCATTGCCGGAAGTAAATTTATTCCAAATATTGAGGTACCAAAATAATAGTGCCATCCATCAGAAAATTTTGGCGGGCTTGGAAATAAAGTTTTATTGTAACTAAATTCAATAAGGCTGTATATACTTTTAACACCAAGATAATAGGGATATAATTCATCAAGAATGTAAAAAATAATATAAAGTAAGAATACTGCAAGAAATACAATAAGTTCAAGGTTCCAGTTTCTAATATTCCTCTGCATTTTTTGTGCCCCCAAGTATCATTATATCCATCATTAAATTAAAGACAATAACCATTGAAGAGAATATGAAAGCTGAACCAAGCATGCCCATCAATCCCGAAGGAAAATCAATTATTGAATATATAAAAAATTCACCAAGGTTCATGTATGAAAAAATGTATGTAACTATTATAATTCCACTTAAATAAATTCCGAAGATTGTTTTGTACTCATGAAGCATAATATACCTTATATTTCTCTTAATATGATAAATAAAATTATCATCATCAACATTTTTTAAAATTCTGATCCTAACATATTTTTTTTTGTATTCAATTGTTGTAAGCCTCTTAATAAATATGGTAAGATACAATGCCACCGGTATAATAATTGAGACAAATGGCATTACAAACCTTAATAAATAATAGTAAAGGAATCCTAATGATCCATGTATAATCGCATCAAAAAGTATAATATCTGTTGGCCTTGTTATTATTATACCGTTGTTTGCATAGATAACCCATGAATATTTTGCTGCATAGTATTCAGGCATTATATATCTGTATGGTAATATTCTATATACCCCAGAAAGTATACCTATAAAAACTATTGGTAAAATAAAATATAAAACAGTTACAGGAAAAATATTTATATCAAGTCTCTGATCTTTCATGGATCTGAATCCAAGGAAGAAGCCTATTTTATATGAAATTACAAGTATAACAATAAATGCCAGAATTATTAAAAAAAGTGTTTCAGGCAGCATTTCCATTATACCTGTATGGGTACTCCCAGAATATATCAAATTGGATGTATTTCCGAGCCTTAATGTTATTAAATCATATATAAAATAGAAATACTGTATAAAAAGAGGTTTGTTTAATCCAAGAATGTTATTTGCGCTGGACAATGAGTTATAATCTGCATAGATATATGAAGACGGAATTAATTTTTCAATAATAAAAAGCACAAGAGTAACGCCTATAAAAACTGAAAGATATTTTATTAACAGTGTTTTACAGGCTTTTTTCCACATAAAATGCGCAATACAAAAACCACATTTAAATTTTTATGTTTTTCAGGATGCCATCAATTTTCATTCAGCGTATCGGTAAAAAAGGTCATTAATACATCATCAACGTATTTATTGTCTATTATAAACTGATGTTTTCTGACACCCTCGTATTCAAATCCGATTTTTCTGTAGGCCTTTATGGCATTTACATTTGTTGAAAATACCTCCAGATTTACCTTTTTTATGCCCTCCTTTTTTGCCCATTTCAGTGCCTCAAGAATTAACCTTGTACCTATCTTCATATGCCTGTATCCAGATCTAATTGCTATGCCCAGATTGGCGGTATGCCTGTTTTTTTTATAAAGCCCCCTCTGCAATGTTAAAACACCAATGACCATTGAGCCATTGAGGCATATTAATGTTAACTCATCGGGATTTTTTAGCCTTTCCTGCTCCCCCCTTTCAGTTAAAAGATAATACTCGCTTACAAGGTATACCTTTTCATCCATAACGCTCTGCATGCAGTTTATTATTCCACGAGCATCTGCCGGTGTTGCCCTTCTAATCTCAAGATCATTCTTTTGGGATTTTTTCCATAACATCATTATTTACTCTCCAGAATATTTTTTATATCGTTATATATAGATTCTATTTTATCTATAACATCCCTGCCGTATTTTAATATTTCATCACGCCGGTCGAGAAACGTTGAGGTAAGTATTGCCCCCTCCCTTGATGCCTCTATAATCCCATCACGTTCAAGTATCCTTAATGAATATCTTATTTTATGTTCTGGTATGCCTGTCTGCTGGGATATTTTAATTATCCCCAAAGGCTGCTCATGCAGCAATGTTTTAATTATCAAAACATGCCTGTTAAGCGTATCTGCGTCTTCATTTATTTCCTTGAAAATAGAGTAATCCTCCATGGTTAATGTATGACAAGGCTTTATATATTATTATCTAAATTTTATCATTATCAATTGAATACAGAATCTTATCGTCTTCCTTTATTGTAAATCTTGATGTTGTGCCCAGAAGTTCCTTTAATTTTTCTATTCTTTCATTTATATACTCATCATATTTTGATGGGTCATTTGAATTTTCTCTTATCTTTAATGTGTTTTTTAACAGTGCTATCTGCAGCTTTATCTCAAATTTCTTTCTATCGCTAAATGAATCTATATTAAAGGTTTTTGACATTTAACCTGTATCCCATTATTATTTTATTAACTTTTTCTAAAGAATTATCTTTTATGATTAAATACACATGTATGTTTAATCTTAAAAAAATCAGTGAATTCGCCTACGAACTGCCAGAGGACCAAAGTATGAAAGTTCCTGGTATAATTTATATAAATGATACACTTTTAAAAAATTTTACAAATGATGAGCCAATAAAACAGGTTAGAAATGTGGCATCGCTGCCCGGGATAGTCAAGGCATCAATAGCCATGCCGGATATACATATGGGTTATGGCTTTCCTATAGGCGGGGTTGCAGCCTTTGATTATGATAACGGCATCGTATCTCCCGGCGGCGTCGGTTATGATATAAACTGTGGGGTAACCCTAATTAAAACAAATTTAAAATATCAGGAAGTAAGAAATAAAATTGCTGATATTATTGAAAATCTTTATAAATCAATACCTGCAGGGATAGATCATAAGTCAAGCCTTAGATTGAACCAGCAATCATTAAGCAATATACTTTCTGAGGGCATTTACTGGGCGTTGGAAAATGGATATGCAACAGAAAATGATATGTTAAATACTGAGGAATCCGGAAAAATTGAATGTGATGCATCCTATGTAAGTGAAAAGGCAATGGCCCGCGGTATTAATGAACTTGGTACTCTCGGGGGTGGAAATCATTTTCTTGAGATACAGCGCGTCAGTTCAATTATGGATGATAAAACATCCAAAATGTTTGGAATGGAACCCGATCAGGTCACCATTATGGTACACACAGGTTCACGTGGACTTGGTCATCAGGTGGCAACTGATTTTATAACTGAGATCTTGAATTCTGGGGAAGGTATAAAAAATGAAAATGATAAACAGTTAACATCAGTGTACATATCATCAAAAATAGGGCAGCGTTATATAAACTCCATGAATGCAGCTGCCAATTTCGGCTTTGTTAACAGGCAGATAATTACATATAAAATAAGAAAGGTTTTTGAGGAAACATTCAAAAGAGATTATGAATCACTCGGTATGGATATACTCTACAGCCTTGCACACAATATGGCAAAGCAGGAATATCATATTATAGAAAATACCAAGAGGAAGCTGCTTGTTCATAGGAAGGGTGCCACAAGGGCATTTCCGGCAGGTGTTGCAGAAGGAAAATTTTCAAGTACAGGATATCCTGTTATAATTCCAGGTGATATGGGCACAGCCTCCTATGTTCTTGTTGGTACCCAGGAAAATATGAAAAATTCATTTGGAAGCTCATGCCATGGTGCAGGAAGGGTCTTAAGCAGAAAGGCATCCAATGAAAAATTCACACCGGAATCTGTTCTAAGGGAACTCAATGATAGGGGCATATATATAAGGGCAGCAACAAAAAAGGTTATAACCGAGGAATCACCAGAAAGCTATAAGGATATTGATGAGGTTATAAAGGTTGTTAATGGGGCTAACATCGCAAGGCCTGTACTGAAATTAACGCCGCTTGCAGTCATGAAAGGATAATTTATATTATATTTTTTCTCGTAATTTCTGTTATTCTTTTAATTTTATCATAAAGTTCCATGAATTCTGGAACTGTTAGCTGCTGTGCAGCATCACTTAAAGCCTCCTTTGGATTTGGGTGAACCTCTATTATCAGCCCATCAGCACCAGCCGCAGTACCCGCCATGGCCAGTGGTTCCACGTATCTGTTTATGCCTGCCGGATGGCTTGGGTCTATTAAAACAGGGTATTCTGTTTTTTCATGCAGAACCGGAACTGCAGATACATCAAGTGTAAACCTTGTGGAGGTCTCGAATGTCCTTATACCTCTTTCAACCAGCATTATTTTTTTATTACCGCCAAGTGCAAGGTATTTTGAAGACCCTATCAGCTCATCAATTGTATTTCCGAAGCCTCTTTTAAGAAGTACTGGCTTATTATATTTACTAACTGCCTTAAGAAGAGAAAAATTCTGTGAATTTCTGGAACCTATCTGTATTATATCTGCATATTCCTCAACAAGTGGCAGGTTTTCCTCATCCATAACCTCGGTAATTATTGCCATGCCTGTTTCCTCCCTTGCCCTTGCCAGAAGCTTCAATCCCTCCTCACCAAGTCCCTGGAAGGATTCCGGCTGCGTTCTTGGCTTGAATGTACCCCCTCTGAGAACATTCACACCGATTTTTTTGAGGTCCCTGGCAACGCCAAGTATCTGCTCCTCACTTTCCACTGAACACGGTCCGGCGATCATGAGGAATTTATCATCTGTTAATTCCAACTCGTCATTTATTTTTATGTCAATCATTTTTACCACTAGCTATTTTATTTATTAAACCTTCACCTGAAAGCAGTGCTGTTCCTATAAGAAGCCCGTCATATTTCTTTATTGGCAGGGCCTCCACATTTTCCAGGGAAATACCGCTTTCAAGGACCAGTGGCAAACCAAATTTTTTTAGGAAGTCATATGCATTTTCTGATTCATCTTCTATTTTTAATGTTTCAAGATTTCTTCTATTGTAGCCAAGCAATACATTTTCATCTGGGTATATATTGCCAATTTTTTTCATATCATGTATTTCAAGGAGCACCTCCATATTTAATGAGGCCCCGTACCTTATAAATTCCCTTATTTTATTGTAGTCAAGGAAATCTGCTATCAGCAGGAACACATCTCCACCGATCATGTAGGATGATTTTATCATATCCGTGCTAGATATGAAATCTTTAATTAATATTGGTTTGCTATAGCATTGCACGGATACAGCATCTAACTGATTCCCATTGAAATAATGGGGCTCCGTTAAAATACTGAATCCTGCAACGCTTTCCTTAATCTTATTATAGTATTTAAATATATCATTATTAACAATATTGTTGAAACCTGATGGTGATTTCCTTTTATACTCAGCTATAATTCCTGGTTTTATTTTAGAACTTTTTAATGAATCCTTTAGGCTCAATGTATTTCTAATGCGTTTATTGTCCATAATTAATTCTCTACTGTAATTCTCCCTGTAAATATCATCCACTATCATACTGCATCAATAAAATTTTTTAAGACCCTATATCCATCATTTGTATAGTAACTCTCGGGATGGAACTGGACTCCAAAAAAGTGGTTATCGCGTGAATGGAAACCCATTATCTCGCCATCAGTTATGGATACCGCATCAACTATAATGTTGCTGTTTTCAGTAACGACTAGGGAATGATACCTTATTGCATTAAACGTTTCTGGTATACCATTATAAATGATGCCTTCTGAGTGTTTAATGGCATCTATCTGCCCATGCATAATTCTTTTTGATAGCCTGATATCTGAACCAAGATAATAGGCTAGTGTTTGATGCCCAAAGCATATTCCAAGGAATTTCTTATGCCTGTTATTATCTATAAATTCGTACAGTTTTCCACGGTCCTCTATATTTTTTGGATTGCCTGGGCCCGGGGATATTATTATGCCATCATAATCTGATTTTTCAGGGCTTATCATGTCATTTTCCAAAATTTTTACATCAACCCCCATGGATGCAACATACTGGTATATATTATACACAAAGGAATCGTAATTATCAATTATTAATATCCTTTTCATATAAACCACCTATAACAGTTAATGCCTTGGAATACATTTCATGAATTTCATTTTCTGGGATAGAATCCTTAACAATACCTGCACCTGCCTGTATATATGAACCATCTTTATTTTTATATAAACTCCTTATTAGGAGTGCCATATCAGCATAATTCTTGCCGACAATCCCAAGTGTACCGGCATAAGGCCCTCTGGGCTTTTCCTCGTATAAATTTATGAGCTGCATGGCACGCTTCTTTGGTGCTCCGCTTACAGTGCCTGCAGGAAAAACTGCCCCAAGTATATCACCAAGTTTTTCTGTTTTTAATTTGCCGGTAACCTGGCTAACTATGTGCTGTACTGTTGAAAATTTTTCTATGGTCATGGATTTTACCACCCTTACTGAACCAGGTATGCATATCTTTCCAAGATCATTCCTTGCCAGATCAACAAGCATCCTGTGCTCCAGAAGCTCCTTTTCATCACTTAATAGTTCTTTTTCAAGTCTTAAATCCTCGATTTCGTCATTACCTCTTTTTCTTGTTCCAGCAATTGGGTCTATCATTATTTCATTTCCATTTAATGTAAACAGGTTTTCCGGTGAGCTACCTATTATTTCCATATCACCAAATTTGTAGTAATAAACATACATTGATTTATCATATTCCAGAAAATTCCTGAGCAGGCTGATCGCATTAAAACCATCAACATCAAATCTCTTTGATATTACCATCTGCAGAAGTTCACCATTTTTTATTCTATTTATTATCTCAGAAACAATTTTTTCCATATTATTATCCATTATGCTCTCATTTTTTATTTTTTTAGTACTGTTATTTCTCACAATTTTTCCTGTATAAACCTTTTCAGGGATAAGCATGGCCACAGATGGCCATGATGATTTTTTAATCCCTATATCCGGATATATTGAATCAACAAAATCATATGTAACAAACATTGGTACCATGGAAGAATTTTTTAAATATTCATCAATGCAATTTAACTTATCAATTGCATTTTCATTTATCATGATGGGATTCTTATTAGATACAAATAAATATTCAGTACCATTTATTCTGTCCGCATCAAACCTAACAAAGTATGCAAAATTTTTATCAATACATTTTTTAATACTGTTTAAGAGCATTTTTTTCACCTAGTTTTATGAAAAGTTCATCTATCCTTTTTTCCGATTTTTTACCTATTTCACTTTCAAGCGAACTGCTTAAATCTATAAACTCCGGATTTAATGATAAAATATTAGAAACATTTTCAGGGCTTATTTTCCCTGCAAGTCCAATACCTGTAAGATCAATATTTCTTAGATCATCCATGCGATTTACTATACCTGATCTATCCTCTAAGAGTATATAATCGGATCCTGCCTTTTTATATTCATCTATTCTTTCTAAATAATCATTTTTTGAAATGTCTATTACCGAAATTACATTCTTTTTAAGAACATTTTTTATATATTTAACATCTCCCGGAGAGTGATCAAAATGAAGCTGTATAATATCCTCATTGATTTCATTTGCATCAGGCATTGATGTATATACGCCAACCACGCCGGTTTTCTTAATATTTTTAATCTCTTTTATTAGATCCTCTGTACCATGCCTTTTAACAGAATAATCAAGAATGACCCCTATAAATTCAGCCCCTTTTTTAATTGAGTATTCAGCATCATGCACATTTGTAATTCCACATATTTTTACCTTCAATTAAACACCTCCTTTATTTTATTCTTTACAGATCCAGAGCTGATATGATCAAGCACAATTGAATATGCCTCATCCATGGTACCGGCATAATTATTTATTATAAGTGCAGGAGCAGCATTTATGGCTATAAATTCAGACACCTTTTTGTTTTTACCAAGCATGCCATCCACTGCCATTCTAAAGCTTTTTTCCGGATCCACTGAAATAATATCATCATAGGCTATTTCCATATCAAAAAAATTCCGGGGCCTTATTTTATATGACTTTATATACCCATCAATGATGTAAAGTATTGAATCATCAAATGGGGATATCTCATCCATTCCATCCATTCCAAAAACAACCACCCCCTTCTTATGGTCATGAAGAATTACATTCGCATACATATCTGCTATTTTCTCATCATATGCACCTAAAACCAGATTATGTGGGTTAAGGGGATTTGTTAGGGGTCCTAGTATATTAAATACAGTCCTGAATCCAAGACTTTTCCTCACCGAGGCAAATTTTGCAAAGTTCTCATTGTACTCCGGTGCAAGTATGTAAACATAATTTTTTGCATTAAGATTATTGATTATTTCACCCTCATCCATTTTAAATTTATAACCTAAATATTTCATAAGATCGGCACTTCCGTGGCTTCCTGTGGCGCCAAAATTACCATGCTTGGCTATTTTTATGCCGATCGATGCAAGTACAATACTGGCAGCAGTACTTACATTAACGGTATTTTTTTTATCACCTCCAGTACCAACTATATCTGTTAAATTACTGTATTTGATATTTATTCTGGCCATAGATCTTAGAGCATCTGCAAATCCTGAAATTTCCTCAGGAGTTTCGCCCTTATTGTGCATAAATGTTAGAAACTGCGCCTTGAATTCATCGGGCATGTTTAGGGCCCTTATTAACAGTTCTCTTGCCTCATCAAATGTTAGATTTTTATAATTTTCAAAATTAAAATCATCATTCATCATCCAGTACACCCCTTATTTTATTTATATAATCTAAAAATCCCTTCTTATCATTCTTTTCCAGCATTTTTTCTATGTAACTTCCTATGGCAACTCCCGATCCACCGTTTTTCATCAACTGTTTTATATCATCCTCAGTTTTTATTCCAAAGCCATACGTAATCTCCCTGCCGGGCAAAAGCTGATTTATCCTTTCTGTTGTATAATCTATTTCATATGGTATATCTATACCTGTGGATGGCTGAAGTCCATAATAAATCCATGAACTTGTCATTTCTGCTATTTTCTTAATTATATGATCGGGCGTTGATGGTGAAAAAAAGGGTATGTATTCAAAATTTTTATTATTTAAATACGATATTTTCTCCTCGGCCTCTGAATAATAATCTATGATAAGGTCTGGAATTATGATTCCGGAAAAACCTCTTGATATTAAATAGGATATAAAATCCTCAAATTTTGGCCCTATATCAGAATAATATGATAGTGAATACATCTTAATACCGTTGCTTTTAAAATACTGGAATATTGGTTTATAAAACCCATCATTGAAATTCTGATTTCCAACCCTGTGTGTTATCCTTATTGTTGGCCCATCATATCTGGGGTCGTCTGATGGGAATCCAAACTCAATATAGTTTATTTTATTCACTGGCATTGCCATTAAAAAATCTTTTAATGTATTGTTATCCGGATATCCAAGTGTGAAATATGGTATTAGATTTTTCATATTACCTCACTGGAAAATGGATAAATCCAAAAGGCCATGCCCGCTCACATTCACAACTATTGTTTTCTTCTCATTTTTATGAGCTTTTACATAATTTAGCATTGTTGCTATTGCGTGACCAGATTCAGGTGCTGCTATTATTCCCTGCGTATTCGCAAATGTTCTTATGGCATTTTTTACCTCTTCCTGATTTACCTCATCACTTTTAATTCTGCCCTTATTTATTAAAAGGGATAATGAGGGTGATGCACCATGGTATCTTAAACCACCCGCATATATTGTGGGTGGAACAAAATCTGCACCAAGTGAATACATCCTAACCTCCGGCAGAACCCCGGCAGAGTCCATCAGATCATATTTATAATCTCCCTTGGAAAATTTGGGGACCTCATCTGCTGTTGTGGCAATTATCTCAGTATCTGGATGGTCAGGTATAAATGGAAATGTAAAACCTCCAAAATTACTGCCACCACCAACGCATCCTATTAAAACATCTGCATGCTCTCCAACAAGTTCAAGCTGTTTTTTGGTTTCAAGCCCAATTACGCTCTGGTGTGTAAGTGCACTATTCATTACACTTGCGACCATGTACCTGTAATCGTGATCAAGGGCATATTCCACAGCCTCACTTATACCTATTCCAAGGGTTCCCGGATGGTCAGGGTTCTCACTTAATATTTTTCTACCGTATTCGGTCAGGTTTGAGGGGCTTGGAACAACGTTGCCGTTATAAAGGTTCATGACTATTTTTCTAAGTGGCTTCTGTATAAAGCTGACCTTAACCATAAATATCTGCGCTGGAAGCTTATATAATGATGCAGCCAGGGCTGTTGCCGATCCCCACTGCCCGGCACCTGTTTCTGTTGTTACACCATTAACCCCCTCGTTTTTTGCATAGTATGCCTGTGCAATGGCTGTATTTATCTTATGTGAACCTGTGGCTGTGGCGCCCTCAAATTTGTAAAATATCTTCCCGCCATAATCCAGATACTTTTCCAGGTTTTTTGCCCTTATTAACGGTGTGGGCCTTCCTATTTGCTCGTACTGTTCTATTACCTCATCCGGTATTTTTTCATATCTTTTAAATGTAAATTCCTGCCTTAAAACCTCCTTTGGCAGTATTTTATTAAGCAGATTTATGGATGAAAATTCCGCCTTTGAATCCTTTGGTGGCGGAAGTGGTTCTGGCAGGTCCGGAATTACATTGTACCAGTTTTCTGGTATTATCTCACTATTAATTGCTGATATCATGAATGGTATATTTATACATAATATATAATCATTATTGAATATTATTTATGTATAAATATTTAAATTTTGATGCTGGTATGTATTACAATGGACCCGGATAAAAAACTCCTTATGTTGATAATCCTAAATCCATGTTTTTTGAGTAATTCTGACACCTGATTTGGTGAATAAAATTCTCTTATAGATTCTGAAAAATATGAGAATGCATCAGTTTTTGTTAATGCGTCTCCAATCTTTCTTAGTATTTTATGAAGATAAAAATCAAATAAAAACCTGAAATACATGTTATCAGGCTCATATATTTCCATTATAATAAAAAAGCCCTGTTTCTTTAAAATTCTGTGTGTTTCATAAAAATAATTATTTATTTTATCCTTAAGGGGCCTTATTAAAAATGCTGATGCGGCCAGATCAAAATAGTTATCGGGAAAATCTGTTTCAGTAGCATCAGCCCGTAATTTTATTAACCTTTTATTTTTAATCTGGTCTAGCATTTTTTGACTTATATCAATGGAATAAATTCTGCCATCCCTAAATTTTGATGTAAGAACATTGCTTAATTTTCCCGTACCAGCCCCGGCGTCGAGTATGAATGAATTTTTTGGAAGCCTTATTTTTTTTACCATAGCATTTCTCCAGTACATATCCATGCCCAGGGTTTCAATGGTTGTAATCCTGTCATAATTTATGCTAATATTTTCAAAGTTGTACATTATTAAACAATAATTATAAGGCATATTATTATATTTACAATAATTATATACCAATACATGGAACCAGAAATATTTGTAAATTTTAAGCATTACGAAAATGCTGTTGGTAAATCATGCGAGGAACTATTAAAGGATTTTAACACACTTAAAAATAAAAATATCTATTATTGTCTGTCCCCAATAGATTTAAGATTGAAGACTGAATTTACCGGCCTTAATATATTCTCTCAGACAGTTGATGCCAATGGTTATGGCGCTTATACAGGTTCTATTTCAATGGAATCATTAATCGATATAGGAGTAAATGGCTCATTATTAAACCATTCAGAGAGACGAATGGCAAAATCAGATATAATTAAAATAATAGAAAAATCAAAAAAGCTTGATTTCAAAATTGTTCTTTGTGTGGAGAGCCTTGATGAGGTTAGAGAGTATTCAAAATACGATCCCGAGTATATAGCATATGAGCCACCGGAATTAATAGGTGGTGATATTTCTGTTTCAAATGCCAAACCTGGCATAATAAAAAACGCATCCGAAATATGCAATGATAGGAATATTAAACTCCTTGTCGGTGCTGGTGTTAAAACATATGAGGATGTAAAAAACTCAATGAATCTTGGGGCTTATGGAGTTTTAATTGCATCTGGTATAATCAAAAATCCGAAACCAATAAATAAGTTAATTTCATTAGGCAATTTATAATACTGGTGAAGTCATGGCAAATCCAAAGAAAGATGAACCAATTTTCGTTGAACCACCGTTCGATAAAAAAGGTTACCTGAAATATGAAAGGGAAAGGGCAAAGGCCATTATATTTGTCTTTTTAATAGGTTTGGTTGTTGGTATATTATCTGCATTTTTTGAAATATACGGTTTCTGGTATCTTGGCGTCCTTTTGCTAATAGCAATTTTATATTTTTTAAACAGAATTATCAAATTTTTGAAAATAGGTTTGCCAAAACAGACCTCACATAAAATATATATGTACGGTGAATTAATAATAACATGGTTTATATTCTGGATAATCGCATTAAATCCCCCAGTGCACCTAATTTCAGGCCCAGAAATAGTAAACTTGCAGTTTGAAAATAACAATCACTGGACAAATTTAACAGAGGTGAGTGGAAAATATGACATACCATTTAATGGTACAACAACGGATCACCTGAGGTATCATACAGACTACAAATATCCAATAACAGCAATATACATAAATGAAACCAGTTCGGGGATAACCAGGCCTGTTAACTATACTGAATCAAATAATGATGTATACTTTAATTTAACTTCTGTAAGCCCTGGAAGCACATATTATGTTCATATTACAGAAAAATCTTCATACAAGAGTACCAGTGAGACATTTAAATTCTTTATAACCTCATAATAATAGAAAAATAAATAATCTTAATTGTAATTATGAAACTGCGCAGGTGTGGTGTAGCCTGGTAGCACGGAAGCCTTCCAAGCTTTCGACCCGGGTTCAAATCCCGGCACCTGCATAAATATAAAAGTTTGGTTCTGTACCATATTTTGTGTAAATATAAACCCCGGTTAATAATGAAATATTCACAATATACTTTCTTGTTTTCGGAAGGTTTCTTAACGATGAAAATAAATACCATCTCAGGCTTTATGCATATAAAAATTATCTAATTTTTATATTTATTGCATTTTCAATAACCATGATACTATTATCTATGGAATTGTATTGCTCAATTTTTACCTTTATAATACCAACGATAATTTTGGATTATTCATTGAATTATCTTATGGCCTTTTATTATATAAAATACCAGGAGATCCTAAAAACTAACCTTATTTTTTCATCTCATCCCCGAACTTCTTTAACAATTCCTGGTCCTTTAGTATCTCCTCTAAAACATTCTCTATTACTTTAGATTTAAATGATTTCGGTGCAGCCTCAATTATCTTCTTTGCAATTCCTTGTATTGCCTCGGATGGCAGTATTTAGCATCCTCAGGATTTAATGCATTGCACCTTGGGCACTTCTTTGGCATCGGCTCAATGATTTTATTCTCATCTATTTTAATGCCATAGGCCTTTAATATTGCATTGTCCTGGTCCCTCATTGATAAATGTATATATGTTCTTGTCTGCCTTGACCCATGAACCCATCCCATCTGTGATTCCAATGGTGCCTCTGCAACCTTTGATGCCAGAATCTCCCTAGCATTAGGTAGCTCACCCACAAACTTTAAGAATAAAATATGTGATAACCTCATTAAGTATCATATAATATTATAAAAAAGGCAATCCCTGAAGCATTTGCCAACGGGATAGAGGGTATTGGGGTGTATCCAGGAAGTTTAAGCATCAAAGAGATGATAACTTCCAAAGGTGTATGTTAACATGGTTAACAGAAACTGTAACCTACATAGTATGAATGGAGATCATAAAATGATAAAATTAAAAAGAATTTACTTGCCATATTCGCAGGATGATGGATTTAGAATACTTGTGGAACGTCTATGGCCGCGTGGTATTAAAAAATCAGAGGCACACATAGATTTATGGCTAAGTGACATAGCGCCATCAAACGATTTAAGGAAATGGTTTAACCATGAGGATTCAAAATGGGATGAATTTAATAAAAAATATTACGAGGAGCTCTCAAAAAATAATGCAACAGAAACCCTAAAAGATATAATTAGGGATCATCATGTTGTAACATTTTTGTATTCCTCAAGAAATGAGATGCATAATAATGCGGTTTCACTTAAATATTATGTTGAAAAATACTTATAGCTGCAAATATGCATATCCCATAAGCTGTTTTTCAACAATTTCCTGGACACCAGCATCAACTATGCCGATTCCAATATCTGTCGCTATCAAGTCCTCATCAATATTCTGTTCTTTCAATGAATTTCTGCATGCATTTATTTTTATATTCATATCTAAGAGTTCCTTTATCCTGTTAAGTTCCGGATAATCTTTTAATAGCGATTTTACCGCATTTCTTGTAAATACAACCTCTATAAATGCATCGGGCATTGCCTTCCGTAAATTTTTAATCTGCTTTATTATGGCGTTTATATTATTTATATCATTGCCGTTTACTATAATATTCTGCATGGTTAACATTATTATAAAATCATATTTTTATATTTTTATGCACCAAAGTCTTTATAATTAAAAATAAATTAATATATGCGTTAAAAATGCATAGAGGATGAATTCTAATATTACTGCCAGGATTGAAAAGGGCCAGAGGTATTCAGATATTATTTCTGATAGGGCAAAGCATTTAATAATTGCTGCAAAACAGAATGGCGTTTTACATGACCTTGATGATACAGCCAGCGAATCAGGAGAAGTTGAATTAATTAATATATACTCCGATGATGGTCTAAAAATATTAAGGCATAGCACCGCCCATTTGCTTGCAAACGCTATTGTTGATTTATATCCTGGTGCAAAGCCCAATACAAGCAATGAGGATTCTGATGTATTCTATTACGATTTTGATATGCCACCAATATCAGTGGATGATTTCCCAAAAATAGAGGAAAAAATGAGGGAAATTGCATCAAAAAATTTAAAAATAGAAAAAATAAGGCAGGATAAAAATGCAATGCTTGAGATATTTAAGGATAACCCTTATAAAATAGATAAAATAAATGAAAACCTTAAGGATGGTGAAATATCCAATATTTACAGACAGGGCAATTACATTGAATTCTGCCGTGGCCCGCATGTGCCGTCAACAGGGTATATAAAAGCCTTTAAACTTTTGTCTGTTGCAAGCACCAATTATGAGGGTGATATAAACAAGCAAAAAATGGTGAGAATTTATGGCACATCATTCCCTGATCAGAAAATGTTAAAAGATTTCCTTCAAAGAAGGGAAGAGGCAATGAAAAGGGATCACAGAAAAATTGGCCAGGAAATGGACTTATTTTTATTTGATGAACGTGCCCCTGGCTTTCCATTTTACACGCCAAATGGCGCAATCATAAGGAATGAACTAATAAATTACATGAGGGAACTTAATGAAAAAAATGGCTGGGAGGATGTCTGGACACCGCATGCATACCGTGACATCATATGGAAGGAATCAGGTCATTACGATAAGTACAAAAACGATATGTTTCTGTTTAAATTGAGCAACGGGGACGATTATGGTCTTAAACCCATGAACTGCCCCGGGCATATAGCAATATACCAGCGTTCTGTTCACAGTTACCGTGAAATGCCCATTAAATATTCTGAGGCCGGCACAGTTTACCGTTATGAAAAATCTGGTGAGATGGGTGGTCTTACAAGGCCAAGGGCATTTACCATAGATGATGGTCATGGATTTTTAAGACCGGATCAAATTTTTGATGAGGTATCATCTCTCATAAAAATAATCCCTGATGTTTTTAGGACAATAATGGGGGAATCTGAAATATCATACGATTTAAGCACTATAGATAAATCAAACCCACAGAATTACCTGCTATCATACATTTGCAGGGATTGTGGTGAAAAATTTGAAATGAGGGCTGCATCAGGTGTATTAAAATGCCCTAAATGCGGTTCAACAAATCTGGAGGTTGATTTCTCAATGTGGGATAATGCCACAGATAATCTTAGAAGCGCACTGGAAGATCTAAATTTAAAATACAAGGAAAATCCAGGGGATGCCGCATTTTACGGCCCAAAAATTGACATACATGTTAAGGATGCCCTTGGAAGATTCTGGCAGCTTTCAACAATACAGCTGGATTTCTTCATGCCCATAAACTTTGATTTAACATATGTGGATTCAGATGGCAAAAAATCAAGGCCGGTTATACTTCACAGGGCCATTTATGGAAGCTACGAAAGATTTATTGCAATCCTTTTAGAGCACTTCAACGGAAAGATGCCGACATGGCTTTCCCCTGTGCAGACCTATGTGGTTCCTGTATCTGAGAATTATAACGATTATGCCTCGTATGTCCACAGTGAGCTTGTTAAAAATCATATAAGATCCAAACTCGACCTTTCTGGAAATACCATATCTAAGAAAATAAAACTTATAAGACCAATGAGGGTTTCATATATTATAGTTGTTGGTGAAAAGGAAAAAATAAGCAATACAGTCTCTGTTAGAAACCGCAAGGATAAAACAAGGTCATATAACCTTCAGGATTTTATTTCTGAAATTAACATGGAAATAAAAAACCGCAGCATTGATCAATTATTTTAAATATAAAATATATTTTATACATATTTAATATATACATTTATGTCAAGAATACCGGAGGAGTTAAAATACACAAAAACACATGAATGGTTCAGTGTGGATGCAGGTGTGGCAACCATAGGCATAAGTGATTATGCACAGCAGCAGCTTACAGACATAGTATATATTGATATGCCAAAGCCTGGAGACGACAAAAAAATTGGGGATGTGCTTTTAACAATTGAATCCGTAAAATCTGCAGAGGATGTTTATTCACCAGTTAACGGCAAGGTTATAGAGATTAATATGGAACTCGAAAAGTCACCTGAACTTGTAAACGAGGACCCATACAAAAACTGGATAGTGAAAATAAAACTTGACGATGAAAAGTATAATTTCCTAACAGCAGAGGAATACAAAAAATATATAGGAGAATAAAAGAAATTATTATGAACAGAAAGGATAAATATTATATAAAGGCTAAAAAGGATAATTTACGCAGCAGGGCAGCATTTAAATTAATGGAGATACAGGAAAAATTCAATGTTATATCAGAAAATTCAAACGTCCTTGAGATTGGTGCATCACCCGGTGGCTGGACCCAGGTCATCAGAACAATAACCGGAAGGCCAGTAATCTCTGTTGATATAAACAGGATGAAACCAATAGATGGTGTTATATTTATTCAGGGAGATATAAAGGACCCTGATATAATAAATATTATACAAAAAACTATGGAAGGGGAGGGAATTGAAAAAATAGATGTTATACTATCAGATGCCATGGTAAAAACCAGTGGAATTGGGGAGCGGGATCATTATGAATCCTACCTGCTTGGTACTGCGGTAATGGAGATGGCATTAAAATTGCTTTCACAGCATGGTAATGTTGTTATAAAACAGTTCCAGGGAGATGAAACGGGTAATTTTATAAATAAATGGAAGCAGTATTATTCGTTTAATAAAATTACAAAGCCAAGGGCATCCAGATCTGAATCGCGTGAGATATACATAGTTTTCAAGGACAGGATTTAATTCCGGTTCCTGTTTTTAAAATATTTAACAAGGTCTTTATAAAAATCGTAATCGGATATGCACATCTTTAACTCATTATTTTTTTCATTTAAAATTTCATTTATACGTTTTTCAATATATACCAGGCGTTCCTCATTTAGTTTTTTAAATCCGTTTATATCAACCATTTTATTCCATTCATCAACATATTCTTCAGGCGTCTTGTTATTAAATGCTGTCCTGCTTATCCTTTTTTTCCTTATTGAGTGCCTTATAAGGTCAAGGGTTTTAACATCTCTTGAATATGCCCTCTGATATTCATCCTCATTCATATCAAGTCCTATAAGCTCAATGTTATTATCAATTGAATATCTTGCAGCCTCTATGTACACTGGTGATGGCGTCATAACCTCGCCGTATTTCGAGAGATTAACACCATATATAATTTCATAATCCGAAAGCGTCATTTCAAAGGGATTCTCAATAAAATATTTTATGCCCTTAACCTCCTCCGGTGATATGGTAATCATCATAATTTCTGGTTTGACAAAATACAGCTGCCTTTTTAATTCATCGCCATCACGTATTAAACCCTTTATTCCACCAAATATATAGAAATTATCATTTATTTTTTCCATCATAGCCTTTCAACTAAAATTTTTTTAAATGTATCCCTATCATTTATATTCATTAAATCCCTGATATTTACGACGGGGCATCCATATATATTCTCTCTTGTTGAATATGTCCTATTAATAATTACTGGTATATCACCAAGAACATCACTTATTTTTTTTATGGACATTATTTTTTCAGAATTTTCCTCGGCATTGTTAAAGGCTCCTATCATAAGGAATGATTGAACATCATATGAAAGGCCATTAAATGGATTCCTGCTTATGTATTCAGATATGTAACCAAAGCTGTTTATTATTTTAAAAACTTCTTTTATAAATACATCATTTATATCCTCTTCCTCTACATTTATATTTTCTTTAAGTGTGGAAATATCCACCTCCCTGCTTATATCATCACCAAGTATGTTTTCAAGCTTTAGATATATATCTATTGTTGCAGAGCTTCCAGATTCGTAAAGAGATATGGACCTTCTGGAAACACCCAATTTCTGGGAAATATATCCTATTGAAAAATTCTTGCTATTTCTTATCTCTCTCATCTTTTCTCCATCTATTTTAACATAGAAGCCGCCGGGAGCAGAATATATATAGGGTTTCTGTCCATTAATATATTCCTTAAATGTTTGGAATGAAAATATTGGGAGGCCGTGCCTGAAATATAACACACCATCTTCTAATGCTCCAGTTCCAGTTTTTTCTCCAATAATTACTGCTATGGATCCGGTTATTTTTTCCATTTTTAATAATGATGAAACACTCAGTTTGCTAAACGTGTCAATATTATAAAGAACCTTAATTATATATTTTTCATTATCTCTTCTGCAAACTATATCAAATGTAACGAGGCCATATAGATCCGGCTCAGATACATTAAATCCGTTCTGTTTTAAGAACTCGTATATTTTTTTAATAAGTTCTTTCCTAACATCCACGTTCTAATATTATTAATATCGTATAAAAACTTTTTTAAACAATATAAAACTTATTTCATTTAAGTCTTAAAAATCAACAATCAAATAATCTTAATAAAAAATTTCTTTCAAAATTAAGATGTCGGATATTTTTATAAGATGTCAGTTTTGCTTAATTCAGATGATATCTTATGCGGGCAGATTTTAATCTCGCACTTGTTACATATTATGTTTAATTTTACCGGTGAATTGATAACTATTCTATTTATTCCGGGTATCTCGTCTATTTCCCTGAATATATTTTTATCTATTTCACTATAAAAAATAATTCTTATAAAATTAGATTCAAGATCAGAATTCATGGAATACATTTCCTTAATATAAGAAGAATATTTTTTAATCAGGCACATTACCTCCCATAATACCTTTGGAAATGATCCTATATTTATATAGATTGTTACTATCTCATAGCCCATTAACAGCGATATTTTTGATATATCCGGTATAACCGATATATTTTCCATTATGGTTCTAACCACATCATTTTTATTAATAAACTTAATTGTTTCATATAACGTTCTCCTATTTACATTAAGTGCGTTTGCAAGGCTGCTTATTGAAACCTCAACATTATTTAAAAAAAGTTTGTCTCCCTTAACGGATATACCATTATTGTAAAGTGCCTGAACTATCTTTTTTTTTACGGGGTATTCCTTTAGGTATTCGTTTAAGACCAGCAGCATAAATATCATAAAGATTGAATGATATATATACTTATATAATTTTAATCTTAAGACTACAATCAGCGCGTTTGTTAATACTCTTATTATTTATCCAGATTTGAATATTGTATCTTAATTATATGAGGATATTAAATTATCGGCAATCTGTACCTTAATATAATTCAGGAAATTCATTACCATCATAAATTCAGTGGTTTAATTTCTGGTATATTTATTTATAAAAGGCTAATAACGAATAGATTATATACATTTTAAACATAACATTATAAATGATAATTGATATTATCATAATATAATCAATCAAATAAATAACAACGGTGATAATAGTGAATGTCGATCCAAATATAACCAAATACCTAATTAAGGCTAAAATAATAACTGATGGTGTTGTTGAAAAACCTGATGTGGTTGGTGCAATCTTTGGCCAAACCGAGGGTTTACTTGGTGATGAATTAGATTTAAGGGACCTTCAGAAGAGTGGAAAGATTGGCAGAATAGAGGTAGAAATTGATACCAAGAAGGGCAGAACTGAGGGGTTTGTGTTAATTCCCTCCGGCCTTGATCAAGTTGAAAGTTCCATACTTGCCGCAGCCCTGGAAACTATAGACAGAATAGGTCCATGCAAGGCCAAGGTTGAAATAGAGGATGTTGAGGATGTAAGAATTAACAAGCGTGACAGGGTAATCCAGAGGGCAGAGGAATTATATAAAAAAATGGGTGAGAATGGTAAGAGCCTTAGCGAGAGCATAATTCAATCTGTCAGAGAGGAGGTTGAGAAAAAGGAAATAATATCATATGGTGAAGAACATCTGCCTGCAGGTCCTGCAATTAACAATTCCGACTCAATAATAGTTGTTGAGGGCAGAAATGATGTTCTAAATCTGTTAAGATATGGTATAAAAAATACAATAGCAGTTCAGGGAACAAGTGTGCCTAAAACCGTCAAGGAACTCTCAAAATCCAGAACGGTAACATTATTTGTGGATGGAGACCATGGCGGGGATTTAATAATAAAAGAAATGCTTCAGGTGGCAGATGTTGACTTTATTGCCAGAGCCCCACCAGGAACAGAGGTTGAGGAACTTACATATAAACAGATAGTAAAGGCTTTAAAATATAAAACTCCAGTTGAACAGTATCTTGAATCACACGGCATGATAGAAGAGCTAAAAGAATTTACCGAAAAATCAAATATGGAAAAACAGAAGATTGAGGAAAACAATAAATTAGATCATCAGGAAAAACACTCCGAAAAGCCTGCAGAAAAAGAGGTAAAAGAATCCAGATCAGATTCAAGGGAAGAACATAAAAACGAAGATAAGACAAATCATAAAGAACAGGTTAAGGAAGTACAGGCCTCAGAAGCTACTGTCCAGGAAGTGGAGGAGATAAAGAACAATATAAATGACCCAAAATTTATAAAGAATAAACTGGAGGAATTATTTGAGGAAAAGAACATGGAAATATTTGATCAGGATTCAAATTCATTAGGGAAATACCCAGTATCAACTGGCGTTGATATGCTTGATGGTATTACCGGAGCAAATACATTAATCACAGGTGGAATAATTACACAGAGATTAATAGATACTGCATATACCATTGGAATCAAAAACATCTATGGCATGAAGATAGGCCATGTGACTAAAAAGCCTGAGAATATAAGGGTGGTTACATGGGATCATATGTAAATCTTAATGATTATCCAGATACCTCATATGTTAAAATTCCAACAAATCCACTTGATAGGGTTATAGGCCAGCCAGAAGCCGTTAGGCTTGCATTACTTGCCGCAAAACAGCGTAGAAATCTACTGCTTGTTGGTCCGCCAGGTGTTGGTAAATCCATGATAGCACAGGCCATGTCATTTTATATTGAAAGACCAAGGGAAGAGATCCGGGTTGTTCATAATCCTGCATATCCAGAGAGACCATTTATAGAGGTAAAAACTATAGATGAAATAGAGAAGGAAAAGAATGAGCTAAATTCTATAGAAGGCCAGATTATAGATCCAAAGGACGCACCCCAGAACGTTGCCGAGCGTTTAGGCTATCGCTGCCCGCACTGTGGATTTTATTCCCCACCAACTGAAAATATATGCCCAAACTGTAATAACAGTAAAATTATAAACAGTGCACAGGGTCCATTTAATGACGTTTTTAATGTGATAGGCGTTGCTTTTGGAGTTAATAACACAAACGACAGGGTAACACAAACAAGAAGAATAGGGGATAAAGAGGAAATAGTTGTTTACGAAAAATTTGGGGATAAAATAAGGGTCCTTGATGAGAAAACACTTGAAAAAAGAAGAAAAATGGAGAAAAAAAGTCCAAGCAAGGTAATAGTTCCAATAGATAGAAATCCCTTTGTACTTGCAACAGGTGCAAGTGAAACTGAACTTTTAGGGGATGTTAGGCACGATCCCTATGGTGGTCATCCACAGCTTGGGACGTTACCATATGAAAGGGTTGTTGCCGGTGCAGTACATATGGCCCATGAAGGTGTTCTTTTTATTGATGAAATCACACATTTAGGAAATCTTCAGAGATTTATATTAACTGCAATGCAGGAAAGAAAATTCCCGATCATAGGCAGGAATCCACAGAGCGCAGGTGCAAGTGTAAGGGTTGACGATGTTCCAACCGATTTTATACTTGTTGCAGCATGTAACATACAGGATTTACAGTACATATTAAGTCCATTAAGGTCAAGAATTATCGGTAATGGTTATGAAATACTTATGGAAATAGCAATGCCAGATAATCCCCAGAATAGACTAAAATACCTGCAGTTTATAGCCCAGGAAATAAATATAGACGGAAAAATACCACACATGACCATGGATGCTGCCAGAATAATTATAGACGAGGGCAGGCGCAGGGCAAAGGAAGATCATAAGGAAAACTCACTTACATTAAGACTTAGGGAACTGGGCGGTCTTATAAGGGCCGCAGGAGACATGGCAGTGGAAAAGCAGCACAAGCTCATAGAAAAAGATGATGTTAAGGAGGCGCTTTCACTTTACATACCGGTTGAGGAGAAAATAAAGAAGTACTATGGAAGCATGTATAATGCCATGAATCAGGAGGCTACAGGATCTCAGAAGAGTGAATATAATACCTATTATAATTATAATGATGACAGAACATATCAATAAATTTATCTTTAATTATAAAACAATTTTTATACTCACAAAATAATTAATATTTGTTAAGCATCCTGATTAAAATGACATTGATTATTACATTTGTTACAGTATACGTGGCATTATTTGCCATAATGAATCCGATAGGCGCAGTGCCGGTTTTAATATCCCTAACAGACGGATACACAATAAAAGAAAGGAAGGATGTAATAAGAAAGGCTGTTTACACAGCATCAGGAATGATTTTTGGATTTATGTTTCTTGGAATATACATTTTTGACATTCTTGGAATTAATTTGTATGATTTTGAGATAGCAGGAGGCGCACTTCTGTTTAAGGTTGGTTTTGATATGCTTCAGGGAAAAATATCACAGACCAAAATGACGCAGGCAGAAAAGGAGGAGTCCTCTGAAAGGGAGGCAATTGCCATAGCACCCCTTGGCACCCCACTTCTTGCAGGCCCTGGTTCAATAACCACTGCTATTATATTTTTCAATGAAGAGAATATTGCATTAACATCCAGATTCATAACTATAATAGCAATAGTGCTTGTTCTTATTTCATCTTTTATTATTCTTAAATATTCAGTTAAGATATTTGAAAAAATTGGAAAAACAGGGTCTATAGTAATTTCCAGAATAATGGGATTGTTACTTACAGCAATAGCTGTCGATCTAATAGCAAACGGGATAATACATATATTTAATGTTTAAGTATTTCAAAAATTTCATTATAATTATCTAAAGTTAACTGTCCTGGCGCTGTGCTTTCTTTAAATTTTGCATAGCCAATATCTGAAACTGTCATTAAAGAAAATATCCTTAAAAAGCTATTTTTATCTCCCATTGGTATAAAGGCCATTTCCTTATTGGTTCTTTTTTTGAAATCCATTATTATTAAAAGGTCCCTGAGGAATTTTTCATAATCATTATAATTTAAGGCTATCTTGTAAATATCAGGATTATATATCTCCATTTTTTTTAATATATTTTTTACATCATCGTTATTATTACCATGATATGATAGCATCAACCTAGATTTCTGAAAATCATCTCTTTTAAAATAAAAGTTGGAAATATCAATATCTATTATTGGTGCCCTGTTAAATGCATATGAATATACTTTTATTATATCTGCTATTTTGCTACCACGGTATGTAAATATGTAATTTATTTTGTTTTCATTCATGTAAGAAATAATATTCTCTGGGTTTTTATCATTTAATTCAAAAAGATCGAATCTTATTTCATAATTATTATTTTTTTTTAAAATACCCGAGTCAAAAGCATTTTTAAGTTCATTAAAGGATTTAAAATATATGGATATGTATATATTATGCAGGTTATTAATATCAGCCGTCATCCAATGTTATAATAATACCACAATAATAAATGTTATTCTTTGAGTTTAGATAAGGTTTTAACTAAAAAAAGAATATACATTTATGGATATGATAGAAATTAAGAAAGGATCTAAGTACAGGGTTATATCCGGCAGCGGTGATGATAAACCAATGATTACTGATGGGGAGTACGTTGGTTATGCAATACTTGGTGAGGAGGGCGCTCTTGGTTTTCGTGTTCAGGATAACAATTCACAAAAAATTCGCCTTATACCAATTAACTCAATAGCATACATAGAGTTCGATGAGGAAAACCTTGTTATAAAAAATAAGGATGAGGAAAAGGATAAAACAAACTATATAGTTTAAAAAATTTTATTTTAACATTGCACAGCACATCTCTTCATATATCCTTTTACCATTAAATATACTGTTATAGAGGCATACCCTGTCAATTTTTATCTCGCAGTTTATTTTTATTTCTGGCAGTTCTAATTTTCTTTTAAATCTATAAATTGTAATATGTGGTTTAAAATTATTATTTTTAACCCCCAAACTATTAATTATGTTATAATAAATTTTATCGAGGTCATTGCCTGTAATGTCTAGATATCCAATATTTGCACCTTCCTTTTTGGGAAAGCCGCTTAATCCCTTAATATGTATTTTTACTGCACCTTCATCGATATTTTTTATAATATCACATACCATTTTTGCATATTTTTTATCTATATTCCCAAGGAAGTAATATGTAATATGAAGCAGATTTAAATCAACCTTCTTTCCCGGAAGTTGTATTCCATTGTATAATTCCTGGCTTAAAGTTACCGGCGATGCAATAAAACACCTCATCCTATCATTTTTGTTAATCATTTTATATTGTAAAACCATGTCAGAATAAAAAAATTTTGACATCTTAATAATCAAATTATTAGCATATATTTTTAACACTTTATAACAAAATATTAATACAGATTTTTGCTTAGAGTTCTAATGTTATATCCGCATTATCTCCAATCATTTGCACCGTACATAACTTTATTATTGCTATTTTTGGATGGTTATATATTTGGCTTTATAGCTAAAAAATCAGTTTTAGCAGTTATATTATTACTAATAGCACTAATTATTGGTATTTTTCTCGGTATGGTTTTAATAGGCGTGCCATCATTGGCCACCATAATTTCATTTACCACGCATTATCTATCAAATTTTGCTCCCGTATTTCATCTTGGTTCAAATACCGTAATTTTATTTGTGCTAATTTTTATAATAGGTCTTGCCCTAGGGATATGGAAATCATAAAAAAATTTGGATAAATATAATTTAAAGCCATCGGAGGGTTTCGATCCCCCGACCTGCTGATTACAAATCAGCTGCTCTACCAACTGAGCTACGATGGCAGTAATACCATTATTAAAACGCATTATTTAAAATTTTTACTTTTAGTTTTTATTTCAAGATTAAAATTTAAAAAATTTATAATTAAATAATTATTTTTATTCTTCGTGGTTATATGCTTCCATTACATATTCCGCAAACTGGTCGTCAGGATATGCCCCAACAAAAGTAACATCATCATTTATCACTATATGCGGTACTGCAGAAACACCAACATCTGAAGCTTCCTGATCGAACTCAAGAGATTCTATCATCTCTCCTTTTATGTTTTTGTTAAGCAGCGCAAATTTATGTGCTGTTCCAACGGCCCTTGGGCAGTACTGGCATGTTGGTGTTACATAAACCTTTATTGTGATTGGTTTATCCACCTTTGAAATCAGTTCAACAGCCTTTTTGGACACGTCAGCATCACCTATTGAAACGTTTTCTAGATCCTCTATTAATGATCCGAATTCATATCCTGAGGGAATACCGTAATAAACTATCCTGCCATCCACGACACCTTTTGGGGCCACTATGGTAGCTGGATACTTTTCAACACCGTACTTTTCAACAAGATCTTTATCGGTCTCATATACATATTTTACCAGATTTATCTTGTCGCTTAATGTGGCAACCTCCTCGGCAAGCTGTACTGTTTCCTTGCAGTATTTGCAGTCTGTATTATTGGATGTAAATACAACCAGATCCACAGGGTTTTTTAGCTTTTTTGCAAATTCATCCATTAGGTATTTTTTATCTTCATCTCTTATCAATGCCATATTTATCGATTAAGTATTTTAAACTACTATTTAAAGATTTCTGCACAAATTTGTGTACTATATTTATTATATGATTACATTAATATATAATCTTGCCATATTTTAAAGAATGACCGAAAAGCTATATTATACAGATATGTATGGAACTGAGTTTGATGCAAAAGTTGTTTCTGTTGATGGAAATAAGTTTATATTAGATCGAACTTTATTTTATCCAACCAGTGGTGGTCAGCCAAATGATACCGGTACGGTTAATCAGGATGGCACAACATACAACGTTATAGATGTTTATAAGGAGGGCGATGATATTATTCATGTTTTAGATCCCAATTCATCGTTAACCCCAGGAGCCCATGTGCATGGAAAAATAGACTGGGATAGAAGATACATACACATGCGGTATCACACAGCTGTGCATATAATTGATGGTGTTGTTAATAATAATTACAGTGATGAAGGTCTTATCACCGGGGGTCAGATTTATGAGGATCATGCAAGGGTTGATTTCGATTTTAAAGAGATTGATAGGGAAAAAATATCTAAAATCATAGATGAGGCCAATGATATAGTGAATAAGGGCCTAAAAGTTTTTCAGAGGGATATATCCCGTGATGAGGCTCTAAATATTCCCGGTCTTGCCAGAACAGAGCCAGGAAGAGAATTAATAAAGAAACTTGATCATGTACGTATAATTGAAATAGAGAATTTTGATTTTCAGGCTGACGGTGGAACACATGTTAAAAATACCAGAGAAGTTGGAAAAATAATAATGGGAAAAATAGAAAACAAGGGAAAGGGCCATAAAAGATTAAATTTCAGTTTAGAATAAAAAGTTCTTAAACTTAATTTTTCATATATATTTAAACAGTTTATCAATTATGGTGTCATTTATCAATATTTGAAATGTTTTAGGTTTATGATAATGTTTATTTGTATATTTTTTTTATATAATCATTCATTAAGATTGATAAAATAAATAACTTTATTAACCACTTGTATATATCAATGTGATAAACATGGAAAATAAAATGCCTTTGATAGGTGAGAAATTTCCGGAGATGGATGTTATAACCACGCAAGGTGCCAAGAAGCTTCCTGACGATTATTCAGGAAAGTGGTTTGTATTATTCAGCCACCCTGGCGACTTTACACCGGTATGTACAACAGAATTTTTTTCATTTGCACAGAGAAGCGATGAATTTAAGAAATTAAATACAGAACTGATAGGATTAAGCGTTGATTCAAAGATATCACACATGGAATGGATAAATTGGATTCATGATAATTTAAAAATAGATATAAAATTCCCAATAATAGCAGACCCTATGGGAAATGTTGCAAGGAATCTCGGCATGATACATGCAGAATCAGCAACATCAACAGTAAGGGCGGTGTTCATAGTCGATAATAAATCAACTGTTCGGGCAATATTATATTATCCACTTGAAATAGGAAGAAACATATCTGAAATACTGAGAATGATAAAGGCATTGCAAATGGTTGATAAATTTAAAATAGCAACACCTGCAAACTGGCCAAATAATGAACTAATAAAATCAGCGTTTATAAATCCTCCACCAGCAACAATGAATGATATACCTGAAAGAATGAAAAAATACCGCGGCTATGCATGGTGGCTCACATACCAGGATGCTCCCGAGGAGGAAGTAAAGGAGGCCAAGAATTTATCAAAAACGGAGTGAGAAATATGCCAGTTTATGAATCAGAAGGCAGTCTGGATGAAAGGACAAAGGACCTTTCAAGGGCAAGGCAGTCACTAATAGAGGAAATGCAGGCAATAATGTTCTATGATGAACGGGCGTATGCAACAAAGGATAAAAATCTTAGGGATGTAATAGAGCATAACCGTGATGATGAGAAGGAGCATTTTTCATTATTACTTGAATACCTTAGAAGAAATGACCCGCAGCTTGACAGGGAATTGAGGGAGATACTGTTTTCAAATAAGGAATTAAAGGACTTGGGGGACTAAAAAAATTTAATTTAATATAAAATTTAATTATAATATAATTATAAACTTATGCTAGGTTCATTTCCTTGTAAAGGTATTCTGGAAGTCTTGTCTCCTTTGGTATATCATTCTCGTCAATTGTTTCATTAATATTGCTTAAAGAAAAATATGCATCAAGGAATTTTTTGATATAAACATCATTTATCATGCCCATGGTTCCAATTCTAATTGTATTTCCCGATATCATTCCCATGCCCTTGGCAACAACTATATTTTTTTCTGCAAGTAATTTAATCTTTTCACTATTATTATTATCATAAAAGCACACCACAGTACTTGAATATGTATCTGAATTTCCAAATATCTGTATATTATTCTGATTAAGCATTTTTCTTATAAACTCAGAGGATGCAGCTATGCGTTTTGCCCTTTTTTCTATGGTTTCATCCTTTAATATTTTTAATGCAACGTTAAGCGCATTAAATATCCCTGTAGCAGGTGTATATGCCGTTTCATTTTTTTCAAGGAATTTTAATGATGTTTTTAAATCAAGATAAAATGGGACACCTGACATATCCATTTCCATTACATCATTGTATGCATCCTTGGATAGGAATATTATTGCTATTCCAGGAACACATGCTATATTCTTCTGGCTGCCAGTGGCCATTGCATATATACCATCCATATTTAAATTGTATCCTGCATATCCTGAAACATCATCTATTAAGAGTTTGGCATTTTTTGATTTTACTATTTTTACAATTTCCTTTATATTATACAATGCTGTGCCGTTTGAAGTTTCATTATGCACCAAAAATAAATAATCGTAGTCTCTTGATTGTATATCTTTAATAAGGCTTTCCGGATCCAATTCATTATAATTTACAAACTCTGCATTTTTTGTTTTTCTTTTTATTGAATCTATAAGGCGCTCTCCAAAATTTCCATAACTTATTGAAAGAACCTTTTTGTTTGTATCTATAAGTGAAAATACCATTGATTCAACAGCAAGTGTTCCTGATCCTGTTACCATGACAGTTTTATATGCACCTGATAGATAATTAAGCATCTCCTCATTTTCCGCCATTATCTCCCGGAATTTCGAGGATCTGTGATTATCAAGATATGTGGCAGCATCGAGAACAGATATCGGTACCTCAACCGGTCCAGGTATTAATAACATTTTTACCACTCTTTTAGAATATTTTCTGCGGTCATTATTGCAATTCTTTTTTGAGCCTCTACACTCTGGGCCCCAAGATGTGGGGTTATAAGCACATTCGGCATCTTTAACATTTCAAATTCATAATCCTCCCTTGCAGGCTCATGCCAGAAAACGTCAGAAACAAATGATTTTATTGTGCCATCCCTGAGATACTTAAGCATATCCCTGCCATTTATTGCATTTGCCCTCGATGTATTAACAATAATAACCCCTTTTTTTAACATTGATAATTCCGGATCATTTAATATATATGGTGAATCCTTTCTCATTGTTACATTTATGGATAAAACATCAGAATTTTTTAGCAAATCCTCGAGAGTAACCTTTTTAACAAAGTCCTGGTATTCAACCGGATATGGGTCATATGCAATAAAATTCATGTTAAATGCCCTGGCGGCATCTGCTATTGCATGGCCAATTCTTCCATATCCAAGAATGCCAAGGGTTTTACCTGCAAGCTCAAAGCCTTTTAACTTTGTAAAATCATTTTTTCTGGTGTTTTCAATGCCCTTAACAAGATCCCTGGCGCCCATAACCATCATTGCCAGTGTAATCTCCACAACGCTTTCGGTTGAGGAACCTGGAGCGTAAACAATCTTTATATTTTTCGCCTCTGCATAATCTGTATCTATGTTATCTACGCCAATGCCAGCCCTGGCGATTATTTTTAAATTTTTTCCCCTGTCAATAATATCTCTATCTATTTTTGTTCTGCTTCTCACAACAACAACATTATAATCATTAATAATTGATAGAAGCTTATCACGGTTAATTTCGGGCTGATATTCAACATTAAATTTTGATTTTAGTTTTTCTATAAGCACATTATCCACAGGGTCACATATAAGAACTTTTCCTTCCATGACAGGGTATAGCATTATTGCTTATAAAAATTTGTTTAAACGTTATAAATTTTAGAAAAATTTAAAATTTTTAAGTCTATCAGAAATAAAATATTACCAATAAGTATATTTTTGAATATTTTTTACAGCTTAAAATAAATTTATAAATTATCTGGTCATTAAATTGATTACAAAAATTAAAATAATGTTAATTAATTAATTATAGAATGATTAAATTTGGTGTGGCTGGTATACCCCTAACCAGTAAAGGTAGAACATATGTTGATTCTATAGAGGATACTGCTAATTTGGGTTTAAATTCACTGGAAGTTCAGCTTTTAAGGGTTAATGTAAGTGAGGACCCGGCAATGGATTATGCAGGCATGTATCCGAAGGATGTTGAGGACTCAATAATAGTTGATGTGTTACGGCCAGACGAATCGGGAAATTATAACAGCGTTGGTACTGATACAGTTATAGAGGAAGACGACATTATTCAGGAACTATTCTGGAATATGGCCAGAAATTATGACGACCTAAATATTGGAAAACAGGTTGCAGAAGAGCTTGACATAGATATATCCATGCATTCACCTTACTATATGGACCTTTTAAATGGTGGTGAGATTGCAGATAAGTCTTTTAATCATTTAAAATGGTCATTAATAATTGGCAGGGCAATGGGTGCCAAAAGAATAATAACACATACTGGATTTTATTGCAAAACAAAAAATTGCAGTTCTAAGAAGGCATATGAAATATATTCAGAACTTGCAAGGCTATTCCCGCATGAGAAGGGATATCCTTATATAGGTGTGGAAGCCTCAGGGAAAAAGGACATCTTTGGGACGCAGAAGGATTTATTTACACTGGCAGACAAAATAAGTGACGTTGAACCAATACTAAATTTTCCGCACATACATGCCTTAAATAACGGGTCATTAATAGAAACAAAAGATTTTGACCATGTAATATCTGCATTTTCAAAGTATGCTAAGGGGGATCTTTATACAGAATTCGCTGGAGTGGAATATGATAATGGCAATGAAACCAAAATTACTGCAATAAAGCACGGAGACCTTAAATTTGAAACCCTTGCAGAGGTTCTTATTAACCTTGACCAGGACGTTACCATAATTTCCATGTCCCCACTCCTTGAACACGATGCTCAGTATATGGAACTAATGTACTGGCGTGCCTTGTTAAAAAAATATCAGAAAAAACTGGCCAAAAAGGCATAATGGTGGTTAAATATGGTTAGAGATTATCCTGTAAAAAAAGGAATTAAAATGGATAATGATTATATAAAATCAATTTTACAAGAGTTTGCTGGAGGCATAAAGGAGGAAGGTGGACATATAATATCCAATTTCCCTGGACTTAAAAGAATAGAATTATGGACTGACGGCAAAAAATTATTTGCCATAACAGAAACAGATACAAGCTATGAAAAACCTCAGGAAACCATAAAGAATTACAATGCATTAATAGAGAAGCTTACGGGTTACACAGCAAAAGAGAGGAAAAAACTTTTATCAAAATGAATAAAATTAAAGTACAAAGGAGCATAATGTAAATATGGCAAAAGATAAATTATTTATTTTATTCACAATAATTTCCGTGGTTTCTATTATATTTTTTATAGCATCTTTAAACGGTTTGGTATTCCAAAACCCATCAGTAACCAGATTAATAAATATAAGCAAATTGGGTAGCTGGCAGTACTGGATTTTGGTGGCATCATTTATTATATTCATATATTTTGTGTATGAAACCTCAGCTTATGTAAATGATATATTCAAGTTTAAAAAAATGATAAATACTGAAAGCAAAAAAATATTTCTAAAAAATTTGCCTGAACTTGAAAAAATCTCTAAAAAATTTGGTGGCAGTTATAAAATCAAACTTAATGAGGTTAAAAAAAGGTGGAATATAAAAACAAAAAATTAGTCAATCAATTTTTTAACAAATTCTGGAAGTTTAAAGCAGCCATTAAGCACATCTTCGTTAAAATATTTACCAAAGGATTTTTTTTCATCCCTTATGGACATATCTTTATTAGAACCCATGGTAAATGACCAGAGTCCACTTGGATATGTCGGTATGAATGCAATATATGTTAGTACATTATTAAAAATCGATTTCATTCCCTTATTTGCCATGGATAGTGCCTCAGGCTGATAATATGGTGACCCTGATTGTGTCACCACTATACCGCCATCTGATAAGTGATCGGATACATTCTTGTAAAAATCTTTGGAAAAAAGACCCTCTGCTGGTCCCACAGGGTCTGTTGAATCTATTATTATTCTATCGAATTTTTCATTTGAATTTTCCATATATTTAATACCGTCCCCTATTATTAATTCCACCCTATTATTATCAAAAGATTTGGCTATTTCAGGGAAATATTTTTTGGAAACATCAACAACGTTTCTGTCTATTTCTACATTTACTATCCTTTCAAAATTTAAATCAACCAATCTTTTAGCCGCACCCCCATCCCCGCCTCCAATAATCAGGGCTGATTTGGGTCTTTTATTAAAATAAAAAGGCACCATGGTGATCATTTCATGGTAAATATATTCATCCTTTTCAGTTAGCTGTACAGTTCCATCTATAGATAAAAGCTTGCCAAAATCATAAGTTTCAAAAAGATCTATTCTCTGATAATCGGTTTTGATTGAAAGAAGCTGATCCTTTACCCTGAATGAAAGCTGCAAGTTTTCTGAATATCTCTCTGAAAACCAGTTCTCTATTAATCTCATGGTAGTGTATGGTTATACAATATATAATTCTTAGCAGATGTTTTTATTTTATTTTTTTTATTATATTTTTGGAATATTCCAGAACTTCGATTTTTCAATAACATAATAAAATTGTAAACGAAAGATTTTAATATGTCTATGTATATAATGGTATTGGTGAAATAATGGTAGGGATAAGTGAGCTTTCAAAAAGCATAGCAAAGAAAACCGGAATAACACAGAAAAAAACAGCAGAAATAATTAACGAATTCCTTAAGGAGACAGTTGAGCAGGTAAATAACGGGGCAAAAATAAACCTGGCCGGTTTTGGAATTTTTGAAAGGAAAAAGCAGAGCGCAAGAACAGCAAGAAACCCACAGACAAAGGCAGAAATACAGGTTCCAGCTAAAGACAAGTTTGTATTTAGGGCCTCTTCAAAAATAAAATACAAAGAATAAATTTCATATTTTTTATTTTAATATTTATCATTTTGATATTTATAAATTTAAGTTAAAATATTAAAATGTAATTATAATCAAATGATAGTTCTTGGTATAGAGGGTACAGCACATACGATTAGCGCTGGTATAGTTGATGACTCAAGAATTCTCGCAAATGCATCATCAACATACATACCTGATCATGGCGGCATACATCCAAGAGAGGCTGCAATACACCATGCAGATAAAATAATGGATGTTATGCATAAGGCCTTTGAGGAGGCTAAAATAGAACCAGATAAAGTAGACCTTGTGTCGTTTTCTCAGGGTCCTGGACTTGGCCCATGCCTGAGAATAGCTGCTGTTGCCGCCAGATCATTTTCATTAAAATATAATATACCGATACTTGGTGTTAATCATCCTCTTGGGCATGTAGAAATAGGTAGAAAACTTTCAGGTGCCATAGATCCCATAATGTTATACATATCAGGCGGAAATACCCAGATTATTGCACATGAGGCAGGAAGATACAGGGTTCTGGGTGAAACAATGGATATAGGTCTTGGTAATTTACTTGATAAGTTTGCCCGTGATTCTGGAATTCCATTTCCTGGTGGGCCCGTTATAGAAAGGCTTGCATTAAAAGGTAGGAAGCTGTTGGACCTACCCTATTCTGTAAAGGGCATGGATACCTCATTTTCAGGCATATATACTGCCTCAAAAAGGTATCTGGAGACAGGTGAGAGGCTTGAAGATATATGCTTTAGCATACAGGAAACATCATTTGCAATGGTTATTGAGGTGCTTGAACGTGCACTTTATTATACCAGTAAAAATGAAATTCTCCTTGCCGGTGGTGTTGCAAGAAACGATAGACTTAGAAGCATGATTTTAGAAATGGCAGAAAGTTCGGGCTATAAGGCATACCTGACGGATAAAAAATACTGCATGGATAATGGTGCCATGATAGCACAGGCAGGTCTTTTAATGTATAAAAATGGTGCCAGGCAGCAAATTATGGAAACACGGGTAAATCAAAGATTCAGAATAGACGAGGTTGAGGTTCCATGGATAAAATCAGTAAAAATTGAGGCATGTGTAAATCGTGGTGCAGAATCCAAAATAACCAGAAAGGATTTCTATGGGCGCGATGTGATAATGAAGGAGCGGTTAATTAAATCGTACCGTAACAAAAAGCTGGATGAAAAAATCAGAAATGAAAGAACTAGAAATGAATTTATGATACTTTATAAGCTCCAATCAGCAGGCATAAAATCACCTATGGTTTATGATTATGATAAATATCAAAATATATTAACTATACAGTATATCCCTGGCATTACACTTAATCAGGCACTAAATGATAACCATGATAAGGAATTCTATTTGGATTTGATGGATAAGCTTGGAAATACAATAGCATTAATGCATAATAATAAGATTTCACACGGAGACTTAAATCCAAATAATATTATAATAAATGGAACACAGATATATTTAATAGACCCAAGCATGGGAAAATACCTTGCAAAGGATGAAGATCTGGCAGATGATATATTCTTATTTACCGAATCATTAAAAAATCTCTATGAAAATGGGAAAACTTTAGAAAAATTATTCATTGATTCATATAAAAAATATTACAAGAATCCAGAAGATGTGCTTGCACTTGTAAAAGAAATAGCAGATAGAAGGCGCTATGTTTGAAAATTTAGCCTGAATACATAAATATTATTTCCTGCAATAAATAACCAAAGTAATTAAACAATATTAATATTAGGATTTATGATTTATTTTGTTACCCATAATAAAAACAAATATATTGAGGCATATAAAGAATTTAAAGAAAATGGTATAGATATCTCATGGATAGAAATGGAATATCCAGAAGTACAGGGAAATGACAATGAATTTATTTCCCGCTGGAGCTGTGAAAGCCTGGTAGGCCAGGTAAATGAACCATTCTTTATTGATGATACCGGCCTTTATATTGAAAACCTTAATGGTTTTCCTGGTCCATATGCATCCTATGTCCATGATACGCTTGGAAATTCTCTGATAGTTAGACTTGCATCAGGGTCCAGAGCATATTTTAAGACAGTTATATCATTTTATTATAAGAATAATATCTACCAGTTTTCAGGAATTTTAAAAGGTATAATAGCAGATGTGGAACATGGTGGACATGCATTTGGATATGATCCAATATTTGTACCAGAAAACTCTAATAAAACACTGTCTGAACTTAGCATTGAGGAAAAAAATAAAATATCACACCGTGGTAAGGCCATAAAGAAATTCATGGCATTTTTAAAGGATAATAGTATTGTTTAAACTTTGATTTAAAAATCTATAATTTTATTAATAAGCATATAATAGGGAATAAATCAAAAAATTATGGTGAAATATTATGGCAGTTGCAGTTATTGCTGATAAAAAAACCGGGAAAACGTACAAAAAAGAATTTTCAGACGATGTTCTGGGTTCTCTAACAGGCAGAAGGCTCGGTGAGGAAATAGATGGCATATTTTTTGATATGCCTGGGTACAAAATGAAAATTACGGGTGGAAGCGCAAAGGACGGTTTCCCCATGAGAAAGGACCTTCCAATCATGGGTAAAAAAAGATTATTAATAACCTATGAAAGGGGAGAAAAGGCAAAAAAGGGAATAAGGAAAAGGGTCACATTCAGGGGCAATGTTATAGGGTCCGATATAGCCCAGCTTAATTTGGTTATTACACAGTATGGCCCAAAACCACTAGAAGAAAATAATACTACTGAGGGAGAACAGTAAAAATGCAACAGCCTTCGGTAAATATAGGAATGGTTGGTCATGTTGACCATGGGAAAAGTACGCTTACATATGCATTAACCGGCAAAAAAACAGATGTGCATTCAGAGGAAGTTAAGCGTGGCATATCAATTAAACTTGGTTATGCAGATACACCAATATATAAATGCGTTAATGCTGAAGGCAAGGTCTTTTATAGCAATAAAAAAATTAATGATTCGTGTGAACTTTCAAGGGTTATATCAATAGTTGATGCTCCTGGCCATGAAACATTAATGGCAACAATGCTTGCAGGATCATCAATAATGAATGGTGCCATTCTTGTTATAGCTGCAAATGAAAAATGCCCCCAGCCACAGACACGGGAGCATCTTACTGCCTTGGAAATAATGGGCATAAAGGAAATTATTGTTGTTCAGAATAAAATAGACCTTGTGACCAGGGAAAGGGCAATAGAAAGTTATAATGAGATAAAGGCATTTTTGAAAGGGAGTATAGCTGAAAATGCACCAATAATTCCTGTTAGTGCATATCATAACACAAATATAGATGTCGTTCTGGAGGCTATTGAAAATATAATAAAAACACCGAAATTTAATGAGAATGATGATCCAATAATGTATGTTGCAAGGTCATTTGATGTAAATAAACCGGGAACAAAAATAAAAGACCTTAAAGGCGGAGTTCTTGGCGGCTCATTAATACGTGGCATGCTCAGTGTTGGTGATGAAATAGAAATATCACCAGGTATACAGATTAACCGTGGCAATAAAACGGTTTGGGAAAATATGACCACCAGAATAGTATCATTAATGGCAGGATCTGAATCATATGACAGAATATATCCCGGAGGCCTTGCGGCTGTTGGAACAACACTTGATCCCTTTTTAACAAAGGGGGATTCCTTTACAGGTAGGGTAATAGGAAGGATTGGGAAGGTACCAAAAACAATTTTCAATCTCTCCATGGATTCACACCTGCTCAAAAGGGTTGTCGGTTTTGATGAGGAGCAGAAGGTTGAACCATTAAAAATTAATGAAATGATAATGCTTACAGTGGGAACTGCAAATACCATCGGCGTTATAACCTCTATTAAAGATGGAAATGTTGAGGTTTCATTAAAATATCCGGTTGCGGCAAGTATTGGGGATAGAATCGCAATAGGTAGAAGAATTTCAAATAGATGGCGTTTAATCGGTTATGGTTCAATAAAAAATATATAAAATGATTTCTGGATTATTACAATGCATTTTTATTGCTTCTATATTTTTCACATGACATGGATAAAACAAATGCGATTGGTATTATTGCAAAGTGCATAATTAATGCAGATATTGTGCCATTCATAAATTTATCAGCTATGTTGCAACCAGTTTACAGTTTCTGCTAACAATGTTAACATTTACCTTTGTAAGCTATTTTCTCATTAATGCTTAACCTTCCTGTATAAAACCCAATAACCTATATTCCGTTAAATTATTCAGAAATTGCCTTTTTTATAATATATCACTTGTATAAATGGTTATCAGTATTATTGATAATATGTATGGTAACTGATTTATATACTAAATTTTTATTCGTATAACGTAATAAGTTATTAAATATTAATATTTAAAAACTATTTGGTGATAAAATATATAAGAAAAAATAATACTTTCTATTGGATTAAAGGTCATGGAGTTAGAAAATCGCGTTAAAAAATATTTTGCTATTGAGGAAGAGGCCCTAAAAAAGGTCAAAATATCAGTTCCAAAGGAGTCGCATTTATACCAAATAGCATCGGATCACCTTGAAATGGTAAAAAATTATTACAACGATGCACGATATTTTTATGAAAAAAATGATTTAATTAATGCTTTTGCAGCATTGAATTATTCATATGGCTGGCTTGATTCCGGGATTAGGCTGGGAATATTTACAGGTGGTCCGGACTACCGGTTATTTACTCAGTTTAGATGATTAACCTCATCAGCATTATTTTCAACGCTATATATATTAAGGTTTTTATCTTCTTTGGGTATCTCTGTTTTTATTAGTTTTTCAATTACAGGCTCAAGTCTTGAATTTAAATATTTTGATGCCTTATTAAAGGATTCAACAGTTTTATTTATGTTTCTTGATAAATCATTCAATGCACCTGTAAAATCATCCAGCTGTTTATAAAATTCCTTTACATCAGCAATAAGCGAATTAAAATTATTGTATGTGTTAACATCCCTCCATCCCATATGTATTGTTAATAAAAGCGATATTAGGGTTATGGGTGTTGCAATGATAACCTTTTTTGATATAGCATCCTCTATTATACTGCTTGAATTTTCCATTATTATACCAAGAAGTGATTCCAAAGGTATAAACATTATAACAAAATCTACAGAATTATTGAATTTTTCCCAGTATTTTTTATTTGAAAGCTCTCTAACGTGGTTATTAAAGGCGGATACATACCTGGCCAGTTGATCCTTATTTTCTGGATTTTCTAAGTACTCAAAATATCCTGTCATTGGAACTTTGGAATCTATTATTACCCGCCTATTATTTGGCATTCTTATTATCATATCTGGTTTTGCCTCACTGTCATTAGATGCTGTTTGTTCTGAAAAATCACAGTAGGGAGACATTCCGGCCATTTCAACTATCCTCCTTAAAGTTATTTCTCCCCATTTCCCCCTTATGGATGGATTTTTTAATGCATATACAAGCTTATTCGTATCTGTTTCAAGGGAGTTTATCTTTTTATATAAATTTTCAATATTGTTATTAAGTGACCCAAGTTCCATTTTTCTGCTTTTTTCTGCACTTTCTAAATATTCATTATAGCTCTTTAAAGATTCTTTTAATGGCTCAATTATACTGCTTATTTTTAAAAGATTTTTCTCATTTTCCTGCCTTTCAGTTTCAATGGCGTTTTTAAATACCATTGAACCAGTATTAATTAAATTACTGTTCTGATCATTTATATATTTATTAATGACATCCTTAAAATTCATATTAAGTTTTTCAAGCATTGAATTCATAGTTTTTCTGGAAATAACGTAATAAATTAAAATGCCTGAAATAATACCGGCACCCATGCCTGAAAGAAACCACTGAAGATTTATATTTAGCATGGTTATAGGATTTAATATAATAATTTAATCTTTGTCATACCTAGTCCAACAAATACTGTAAATTTATTAAATAGTTAAGCATGATATACTTAAAATTATAATTTAGAAAATTAATTAAATAAAATATATAATCTGCCTTATAAAAATATTAATTTTTAAATCACGCTATAAATTTAAGCGGGTCCGAAGGGATTTGAACCCTTGACCGATGGATTAAGAGTCCATCGCTCTACCTAGCTGAGCTACGGACCCACACCTATGTATAACAAAATAGTATTTTAACTTTTAATAATTATAATCCTCTGTTTAATACATTTAAAATAATAACTTTTAATATTAGTATTGAATATAACCCGTAAATGGTAAGGTATATACCAATTGGCAATGGAAAATTGCTTGTTAGCTTTAATAATGATTATAATCTTACGGATATATATTTTTCAAGAGAAATGGCTGAGAATCATAGTGGTGGTAGGCCGTTTAAATATGGTATTTCAGTGGATAATAATTTTGTCTGGATGAACAAAAATTTCCTTATTTCCAAAGATTATTTTGATCATACAATGATTGGAATTGCAAAATATAAAATTTCAGACGTATATTTTGAGGATCAAAATTTTGTTGATATCTATGAGGATATCTTTGTAAGAAAGGTTAAGATTTTGAATACAACTGATACACCTAAAAAAATTAAATTATTTTTCCACCAGAATTTTTCAATATACGGAAATAATATTGGTGATACAGCTTTTTATTACCCATACAACAATTCTATAATACATTACAAGGGAAGGAGATATTTTATGATATCCACCCTGGATGGTAATACCTCCTTTGATCAATATTCTGTGGGAATAAAAGATTTTAATGGTCTGGCAGGCACATGGAAGGATGCAGAGGATGGTGAGCTTGCAATGAATACAATTGCAACCGGATCCGTTGATTCAATAATTAGGCATACAATTTCCATAGACCCAAAAGCATCATTTGAACTGTATTATTATATACTGGCAGCCAGAGATTTAAAATCACTTCTTGAAACATCAAAGGAGATAACTGTTGAAAACCTGGAAAGAATGCTTAAGAGAACTGAAAATTTTTGGGAATTATGGGTGTCAAAATTTCAGGTTAACCTTGACAATTCATTGAATGAAATGTTTAAAAAATCGTTATTTATCATAAGGTCACATATTAATGATAAGGGCGCGGTTCTGGCATCAAGCGATAGCGAAATCCTTAGAAGCAATATGGACTCATATTACTATTCATGGCCTAGAGACGCGGCATATGCAGCTATTTCAATGATTATGTCTGATCACGGAGACCCTGCAAAATTATTTTTTGATTTTTGTATATCCACAATATCCGATGATGGTTATTTTTATCATAAATACAATCCTGATGGTAAAATAGCAAGTAGCTGGCTTCCATATTACATGAATGGAAAAAGAATACTACCAATACAGGAGGATGAATCCGCCCTTGTCATTATAGCCATTTATTATTATTATTCTGTTTATAAGGATATAGAATATATATCCTATCTTTATGAAAAATTGATAAAAAAAATAGCAGATTTTCTATATGGATTTACATACGAAAACGGTCTTCCCAGGGAATCTTTTGATTTGTGGGAAGAAAGATTCGGAATTAACACATATACCGTGGCCACCGTGTATTCTGCACTTAAATATGCCTCAGCTTTTGCACAGATATTCAATGACATAGATCTCTCAAAAAAATATATGGATAAGGCTGATTTAATGCTAAAGACATTTAAGTCAACATTTTATTCTGATCTAACTGGTTATTATGGCAGAACAATGAATAATGGGAAGATTGACTTTACTCCAGATTCCTCGGTCCTATCACTTATAAACCTTGATGTGCTGCCCCCAGATGACCCGACAATAAAATCAACTGTTAATAATATTGTCTCCAGATTATGGGTTCCTGACACAGGTGGCCTGGCAAGATATGAAAAAGATTTTTATCAGAGACGGGATAACAGATATGATATTCCAGGAAATCCATGGATCATTACGACGCTATGGCTTGCGGACTACTATATCAAGATCAAAAATTTTGATAAGGCCAGAGATTTAATTTCATGGGTTGTGAATCATAGTGAGGCCTCAGGTATATTGTCTGAGCAAATAGACCCTATAACAGGTCAGCCTCTTTCAGTATCCCCATTAACATGGTCACATGCACAGTTTGTAATTACATTAATTAATTATAAAAATGCCATAAATCAAAAATAAAAATTTACAATTGTTTTTATTTAAAATAAAATATTTGAAGTAAAATCTCATATTATAAAACAATAGAACGTGTGATATCTAAATCAAATGTAATTCAATATAACAAAGTTAATAAATATTAAATTAATAACCTTAAAAAAACCATACACATTTGGGCAATGCATTTATGCATCCCGGTTTATCAGAAGTTCTTTCTGATATGGCAGGTGTAACGGTTGGTGATAAAAGATGGCAACTCCGCATCATTCCCGTAGGGGATCAATGGCGTACTATCCCAGGGTACGCGCTAAAAAAATTGGGGCTGATATTCGCTCTTGGCCTGAAATTGAGGGTAAGGCGAAAATTCAGGCATTCGCTGGCTATAAAGTTGGAATGACACATATACAGATGACAGACTATAGAAAAAATAGCGTTACAGCAGGTAAGACAATAATGGCTCCTGTCACCGTTGTTGAGGTTCCTCCGCTTAATGTCATAGCCATTCGTTATTATGAGGAAGGAGACAATGGTCTGCAGGTATTTGCAGAGGAACGTGCAGAAAATATAGATAAATCTGTATTTAGGAGAATACCAGAAATTAAAAATAAAAAGGAATTAAAGGTTGAGATTAAGGACGTTGCAGATGTAAGATTAATAGTCCATACAAACCCAAAAATGGTTCCAAGCATACCCTCAAAAACTCCAGAAATATTTGAGATAAGGATAGGTGGTTCAACAATAGAAGATAGAATAAAGCTTGCAAAGGAAAAACTTGGAAAGGAATTAATATTCAGTGATTTTGCATCTGCCGGTTCGTTTATTGATGTTATATCTGTAACAAAAGGAAAAGGATTCCAGGGCGTTGTAAAGAGATTTGGAGTCAAACTTCTTCCAAGGAAAAACAGAAAGCATAGAAGGATGATTGGTACACTTGGTCCATGGCATCCAGACTGGGTCAGGAATACTGTTCCCCAGGCAGGCCAGGTTGGATTTCATCAGAGAACACTTCATAATATAAGGGTTGTTAAAGTTGATACAAAAGATCATGTTGATGATATAAACGTTAAAGGAGGTTTTCTTAATTATGGCCTGGTTAAAAATGATTATGTCCTGCTTTATGGTTCAATATCCGGACCAGCCAAAAGGTTAATTAAACTAAGAGACCCGGCAAGACAGACAAGGCCAAATGTCGAAAATATAGATATAACCTATATATCAAAGGAATCAAAACAGGGTGATTAAACTTGAAGGTTAATGTATATAATATTGATGGTGAGGTCGAAAAACAGATAGATTTGCCTACTGTATTCGAAATTATGCCCCGGGAAGACCTTATACATAAGGCATTTAAGGCCATTACATTGTCTTTAAGGCAGCCATATGGGTCAAGCCCGGCTGCGGGAACACGCAGAGTTGGCCATAATCTGGGCCCAAACCATGGAATATCAAGAATACCAAGAATCGCTGGCGGTTCACGTGGAGTACTTCTGGCAAGCATGGTTGGTGGTAGGAGTGCCCACTCACCCAGAAGTGATAAGGTCTTATATAAGAAAATTAATAGCAAAGAATTAAAATATGCAAGGTTAAGTGCAATAGCATTAACTGCCAGTAAGGAACATATAATAAAGAGAGGGCACAGGCTTGATGAGGATACAACATCAAATCTAACATTTCCAATAGTGGTTGATAATGACATTGAATCAATAAATAAGGCCAAGGATGCTATGAAATTCCTACAAAATCTTGGTCTTCTGGATGATGTTATTAGGGCAAAAAACGGTGTTAAGATAAGGCCAGGAAGGGGAAAAATGAGAAACAGGCCATATAAACATCCAAAAAGTGTTCTTGTTGTTGGATCATCACAGGAAAAACTTAGGGCATTTGCAGGCTTGCCGGGCGTTGATGTTGCCACAATAAACAGCCTTAGCATAAGGAAACTTGCCCCAGGAGGCAACCCCGGCAGGCTTACAGTTTATACCGAAAATGTAATTGAGCAGTTAAGAGGTGTTTATTAATGGATTATATAATTACTCCTATAATTACAGAAAAAACCACACTAATGATGGAAAAGGAAAATAAACTTACATTTCTTGTTGACCGTAGAGGTAAAAAGGATCAGATTAAAAAAGAGGTAGAGGAAAGATTCAATGTTAAGGTTAAATCTATAAATATTATGATAACAAAGAAGGGCAAAAAAGCCATAGTTAAATTAACCGATGACTTTTCTGCTGAAGAAATAGGGGGGAGAATAGGAATATTCTGAGGTGAAAATAAATGGGAAAACATATAATTGCACAGAGAAGGGGGCACGGGTCACTTACTTACCGTAGCCCTAGCTTCAGGCACGTTTCCGAAATTAAACATTTAGGCGATGGTAATTATAAAATTGAGGATATAATACAGGCACCGGGCAGAAATGCACCTGTACTTGTATTAAAAAATGAAAATAATGAAAAAAAATATATGCTTGCATTCAACGGAGCATATGTGGGTCAGGAAATTACGGTTGGTAATGCTGAATCAACATCCGTTGGTTCCACAAATTTTCTTTCAAAAATAGATGACGGTGCCCTTGTATTTAATATAGAGAGCAGGCCAGGGGATGGGGGAAAATTCTGTAGAACTGCCGGATCCTATGGACTTGTTATAAGCCATGGGGAAAGTGTTTCGGTAAAGCTTCCATCTGGCAGAATTAAAGAGTTTAATCCGGGATGCCGTGCCACAGTTGGTGTTGTTGCCGGTTCTGGAGCACGTGATATACCTATATTAAAGGCCGGAACCCACATTAAATATCTGCAGAGCAAGGCAAAGAAGCCATATACAGTTAGAGGTGTTGCAATGAATGCTGTAAATCATCCACATGGTGGAGGTAATCATCAGCATGTCGGCGGCCCAAGCACTGTAGGGCGTGGTGCACCACCAGGAGCAAAGGTTGGAAGATTATCACCTAAAAGGAGGAATAAATCATGGTAGTTAGAAAACAGGCATCTGTAAAATCAATTAAGAGAAGATCACGAAAGGCGCAGAAGGCCATAACAGGGAGGGCAAAGGAATTCCTTTACCGTGGCCATACACTTGAGGAGCTTCAGGGTATGGAACTGGATGAGCTTTTACCGCTACTTCCTGCTAGGGCAAGAAGATCATACAGCAGAGAAATGAATCACGAACAAAAGAAGTTATTTGAAGATCTGCTCAGTGATAAGCAGGATATAAAAACACATGTAAGGGATATAATCATACTGCCACAGTTCGTGGGAAAAACCATAGAACTATATAATGGTCATAGCTATTTGAAGTTTGATATTAAGGGAGAAATGATCGGCCATTACCTTGGAGAGTTTGCCCCCACAAGAAAGGAGGTAAAGCATTCTGGTCCAGGTGTTGGTGCCACAAGGTCATCGAAGTTCCTTCCACTGAAGTGATATTATGAGAGGATACAGCATAAAAAATTTACCGGAAAAATATGCGCTTGCAAGGCTTAAGGAAGAAGACATCTCACTTAAGGATGCAGTTAACATAGCACATTTCTTAAAGGGCAAAAAACTAGAATCCGCAAAAAATATACTTGATGGTGTTATAGAAAAAAAGATACCTGTACCCTATTTTAGGTATCTTGACTCAGTATCACATAGAAAGGGCATCGGCCCCGGCAGATATCCGGTTAAGGCTGCCAAGGCCTTCAAAAGGCTGCTTAACGATGTGTCAGCAAATGCTGAATTTAAGGGTCTTTCAGAAAATCTTTTAATATATTCCATAGCTGCATCAAAGGGCAGGGTAATAAAAAAATACACTCCAAAGGCCTATGGAAGGGCAGGCGCATTTTACAAGGAGCTTATTAACGTTGATGTTGTTGTAACTGAGGAGGGTCAGCAATGAAAGAGAAAAAATTTGTCAGTGACAATATAAGAAAGCTACTTGTTAGTGAATACCTAAGAAGGGAAAACGATAGCGCCGGCTTTGGTGGCATGGAAATGAAGAGAACACCATTTGGTACAAACATAACGCTTTATGTAAACAGGCCTGGGCTTGTTATAGGCCGGCATGGAACCAAGATAAAGGACATGACGGAGGAGCTGGAGAAAAAATATAAACTTGAGTCCCCACAGATAGAGGTAAAGGAGGTGGATAATCCAGATTTAAATCCACAGATTATATCAAAGAAGATAGCCCTATCTCTTGAAAAAGGCTGGAATTACAGAAAGGCAGGGAATACAACATTAAGGCGCGTTATAGATCAGCATGCACGTGGCGTATTAATAAGGATCGGCGGTAAAATATCAGGCGAAAGGGCAAGAACGCAGAAGTTTATGTATGGAGAAATTAAATACTCCGGGGAGCCTGCAAGGGCAGGAGTTGATGGCGGCTTCTCAGTTGCAATGCTTAAAACTGGTGTCATAGGCGTATATGTAAAACTGTTAAAATCTGATTACAGGCTTCCTGATGAGATTGGCATTAAACAAAACCCTGTACAGCCTGTAAATGAATCGCCTGAAAATAATGAGGTGGAGGATAATGGAACTGAAGAGTAAGGATTTAAGATCCATGAGCAATGAGGAGTTAAATCAAAAACTCAAATCCCTTAAGGATTCATTGCTAAGGGAAAGGGCATCTGTTGCAATGGGTGGTGCCCCATCAAGCCCTGGCAAGATGAGATCCATAAGGAGGCAGATAGCCAGAGTGTTAACAATAATGGAGGAAAAAGAAGAATGAAAGATAAAGATTTTACCGGGATGCCGAAGGAGCTGCAGCCATGGGAGGGCTTTAACAGGAATAATGAGGTAGTTAGAATAAGCGTAGATAAAAGACGGTACGGAAAAACAGTTACTGTTATTGAGGGAATAGACCCAAAATCCGAAAACCTCAACGATATTGCCAAGGTATTAAAGAAGAAGGCTGCCTCCGGAGGAACAGTTAAGGACGGTAAATCTATAGAACTTCAGGGAGACCATAGGGAAACCATTAAAAAAGAACTAGAAAATATGGGATTTAAGGTTCAATTAGTATGATAAATAATGATATATATCTTCAGGAATTCATCGGAAACTATATAGAAGTCATATCCTCATCAAATAACAACAACATTGGCCTGCATGGATATGTGGTTGATGAAACAAAGAATACATTGATTATAGATCATTCAGGCAAACAAAAGGTCGTACCTAAGGCATATTCAAAATTTCGAATATGGATATCAGGAAATCCGTATGATCTGGAAGGTTCATTAATAATAATGAAGCCTGAAGATAGGACAAAAGAAAAAAAGAAGATATTTAAAAAATTAAGGAGAAATGATTAAGATGAAAAACATAGGCATTGATGTTAAACTGCCGGAGAAGGAATGCACTGACGTTAACTGTCCATTTCACGGGCATTTGACAGTAAGAGGGCAGATAATAGTAGGTACTGTTGTATCCAATAAAATGAATAAGAGCATAGTTGTCAGAAAGGAATCCAAGGAGCTTATAAAAAAGTATGAGAGGTATGCAACGAAATTCTCCAAATATCATGCACATCTGCCGGATTGCATCGATGTAAAGCCCGGTGATAAAGTAAAAATTGCTGAATGCAGAAAGCTTGCAAAAACCATTAGTTTCGTTGTAATAGAAAAGGTGGATTAAATGAAGGGTATATCTGGGAATGAAGCAAGAGGTTTACCACTGGGTGCTGTTATCCCATGTGCGGACAATACCGGTGCAAAATTGGTTAGCCTTATAGGTGTAAAGGCACTTCATACAGTAGCAAGAAGAATACCTGCAGCCGGTGTTGGAGATTTATTAATAGCTAGTGTTAAGAAGGGCACACCAGAAATGCGAGCCAAGGTTGTATATGCAGTTGTGGTAAGGCAGAAACGCCCATACCGCCGTGCAGATGGTAACCTTATACAGTTTGAGGATAATGCTGTTGTTCTTGTTACCCCTGATGGCGAGGTTAGGGGCTCTGAGATAAAGGGACCTGTAGCAAGGGAGGCTGCTGAAAGGTGGCCCAGGATTGCTGCTATAGCTTCAACAATAGTGTGAGGTAAAATTATGATAAACAATAAAATAAATGTATCATTAAGTAAAGATTTAAGGAAAAAATATGGGATAAGGCGTTTCCCAATTTCTAAGGGCGATGTTGTAACCATAATATCAGGGTCAAGAAAAGGCGAGGGTGGCAAGGTAATTGATGTTAACCATAAAAATAAGAAGATATCAATTGAGGGCATAACAATAGCGAAGGCAGACGGTAAGCAGGTTGCATACTATGTGGATCATAGCAATCTGCAGATAACAAGGCTTGATCTATCAAGGACAGACAGACAGGCCAAACTTAGAGAGATAACTGCAGCCAGGAATCTGCCACCTCCAGAACCGGAAGAAATTAAACAGGAGGAAACCACAGAGACTGTAACAGAAGGCGGAGAGTCAGAAAAAACGGCAGAAGATGAAGGTAGTGAAGAGGAAATTAATGATGAAAATAATAAAGATGTAATAAAAGAAAATGGTGATAATAATGAAAACTAAAATAATGATGGCCTCAAATAGATTAAAAATACCCAGAAAAACCCATTTCTGGTCTGTTACACCATCTCCGGGTACCCATAAAAAGGAAGACGCACTACCATTATTAATTGCCTTAAGAGATTATCTGAAGCTTGGTGACAAGGAAAGGGAAATAACAAGAATACTTGCAAATGGAGATGTAATGGTAGACAACAAGGTTGTAAAGGATAGGAGATTTCCGGTTGGATTCATGGATACAATATCCATTAAGACCATAAATCAGGATTTTCTCGTACTTTATGATAAGAAGGGTAAAATAATAATTACAAAAAACCCCGAGGAAAATAAGGGAATGAAACTATTGCAGGTAAAAACAAAAACAGTAATTGGCAAGGATAAATATCAGATAGGGTTCCATAATGGCTTTTCAATAATAACGGATAAAAATGACCTAAATACATATGATGTTGTACTTGTAAAAATGCCAAAGGTTGAGATACAGGAGGTTATGAGATTAATACCTGGCAATAAAGCGTTTATTATCGGTGGATCACACGTTGGCGAAATAGGCACAATAAAATCTGTTGAGGTTAATAAATCCTCCGGAAGCAATTTTGTGCATTTCAATGAGGGATTTACAACCGTTAAAAACTATGTGTTTGTTATTGGCAATCCAAAATACACATTTAAAATACCAGAAAACGAGGTGATGGCATATGATGAGTGAACAGAAAACAAACCCCATGAGTGCAATTGTTATAGACAAGGTCGTTATAAATATCGGTGTTGGGGCTGCTGGAGAGCGCCTAAATAAGGCTGCAAAGGTTATAGAACTGTTAACACACCACAAACCAGTGTTTACCAAGGCAGAAAAAACAATAAGGGATTTCAATATAAGAAAGGGACTTAGTATTGGTGCCAAGGTAACATTAAGAAAAGATGATGCATACAAGTTTTTAAAGGAAGCATTTTATGCCAAGGATTATAAAATACCCGTATATTCATTTGATAGGCAGGGTAATGCATATTTTGGAATAACAGATTATACAGATTTTAAGGGAATGAAATATGATCCCGATATAGGTATATTTGGCATGGATATAGCAATAGTTTTTAGAAGGCTCGGAGGATACAGAATATCAAAAAGAAGAATAAATCCAAAGCACATACCCAATAAAATAAGAATAACCAAGGAAGAGTCCATGAAATTTTTAGAGGATAATTTTAATGTAAAAATAGTGAGGTGAACATAAATGAGTCAAATAAAGCTTCAACCAAAGAAAAATTTCGGGCATGTAAACGGCTGTGTGAGGTGTGGCAGAAAACGCGGTATTGTAAGAAGATATGGAATCAATATGTGCAGGCAGTGCTTTAGGGAAACTGCAGGGAAAATTGGATTTAGAAAATACAGCTGAGGTGATATTAATATGAAAAGTGATCCATTAAATGATGTAATAAATTCAATAAAAATGGCTTCAAGAATAGGAAAGAATGAAATATATCTATCACCAGCATCGGTAGTCATAGGACGTGTGCTAAAGGTTATGCAGGATTATAACTATATAAAAAGCTTTGAGGTGGTGGATGAAGAAAGAGGAGGAAAATTTAAGGTGGTTTTAAGCGACACAATAAATAACTGTGGTGTAATAAAGCCCAGATTATCTGTAAAAAAATCCAATATAGAAAAATACGAGGCAAGATACCTCCCAGCCCAGGACTTTGGTATTATAATACTTACAACCACGAAGGGCATTATGAGCCATCTTGAGGCCAGAAAATATGGTATTGGTGGGAAACTAATGGCCTATGTTTATTAAAATAAATGGTGTTTAAAATGATAAAGTGGGAAGAAAAATCAAGAATAAAAATTCCTGGAGACGTTCAGGTTTCAATGGATGGAACCATCCTTAAGGTTAAGGGTAAGCTTGGGGAAACATCCAGAAACTTTAGGGATAAATATGTAAGGGTATCAATATCAGAAAATAATGTAATTATTGAGGCAAGCAAGGAAAACAAGTTCATAAAGGGCATAGTTGGAACATGGGTGTCTGAAACCAATGCAATGTTTGAGGGTGTCACAAAAGGCTATAAATATGAAATGAAAATAGATTTCACACACTTCCCAATGAGGGTCTCAGTACGTGGTGATAGCCTGTATGTTGAGAATTTCCTTGGTGGAAAGTCCCCAAGAATAGCAAAAATTCTTAAAAACTGCAAAGTTTCAGTCAAGGGTGACAGGGTAATAATTGAGGGCATAGACAAACGCGACATTGGTGATACTGCAGCCAACATAGAAAAGGCAACATACATTAAGCACTTTGATTCAAGAGTATTTCAGGACGGCATTTATTTATTAAAGGGGGTGAATCCTGATGAGTTATAAACCCGCACTATCTAAGGAACAAAAGAGATTATTGAAGAAGAAGAATGAGGATAACAGAAGGCGTGTTGAATTCCACAGGCAGGAATGGTTCAGGTATAAGAAGCTTGGTGATTCATGGAGAAGGCCAAGAGGCAAGCATTCAAAGATGGCAAACCATGTTGGTTACCGTCCTCCTGTAGTAAAACCAGGATACAGAACGCCAAAAATAGTGCGTGGTCTGCACCCCTCAGGATTTAAGGAAGTTCTTGTCCATAACGTTGCTGAACTTAAAAAACTTAATCCGGATCTTGAAGGTGCAAGGGTGGCATCAGCCGTTGGATATAAGAAAAGGATTGAAATAGAAAGCGAGGCTGAAAACCTTGGAATTCATGTGTTCAATAAGGTGGTAAGATGAAAATGGAAAGCGTTAAGGCTATAGCTGCTGAGGAACTCAAGGTTGGAAAATCAAGGGTATGGGTGGATACAAATAACCTTGATAAGGTGCTTGATACAACATCAAGGGATGATGTTAGAAAGCTTATAGACCTTCATATAATACAGAAAAAAAATAAAAAAGGCAATTCAAATTACAGGTTAAAGAAGAGGATTTCCCAGCTTCAAAAGGGAAGGAGAAGAGGACCAGGTTCCGTTAGAGGAACAAAATATGCTAGATATCCACGTAAAAGAAGATGGATCACATTAATAAGGGCTCTTAGATCAGAATTAAGAACCTTAAAGGCTGAAAACAAAATAGATCAAAAAGTATACCGCAGATATTATAGAATAATCAAAAGCGGAACTTTTACCTCAAGGGCCCAGCTGGTTTCACATCTAAAATCTTCATCAAATATGGCAGGTGATAAAAATGAAAACAATACCAGTTCTTAAGAGAAGAAAGGAAGGAATTACAGATTATTATAAAAGATACAAACTTCTGAAGGCCGGGGCAACCAGGGCTGTTGTAAGGCCGAGCAATAAGGGCTTTACAATACAGTTTACAGATTATTCCCCAGACGGGGACAGAATTTTACTTACAGTTACAGATAAAACACTAAAAAAGATATACAATCTTAAGGGAAATAACATTCAGATGTATTACCTTGGCGGTTATCTAGCAGGTAAAATGGCAAAGCAGAAGGATATAAGCGAGGCCGTTCTGGATACCGGCAGGTATAAGTTCATGCATGGTGGGCGTTTTGCCGCAGCATTGAAGGGTATGATAGACGCCGGTATTGACATACCTGCTGATGAATCAGTGTTTCCATCTGAAGAAAGATTAAACGGTGGACATTTAAAAAATGCAATAAATCTTGAAGAATATAAAAATAAGGGTGTATAAATATGGATGAGGAATGGGTTCCAAAAACAGAACTAGGAAGACTTGTGGCAAACGGCCAGATCAATACAATAGGTGAGGCACTTCATACTAAATTACCATTGAAGGAATACCAGATAGTTGACTATCTTGTTCCTGATCTTAAGGATGAAATTATAAATATTGAAAGGGCTCAGAGAATGACCGATTCCGGTAGGAGAATGAATTATTCCATAACAGCTGTTGTCGGCAATGGCAATGGTTATGTTGGTATTGGCATGGGAAAGGCAAAGGAGGCTGCACCTGCCATAAGGAAGGCAATAAACAATGCAAAAACCAATATAATAGAAATAAAAAGGGGATGTGGCTCATGGGAATGTGGTTGCGGAAGGCCACACTCATTACCATTTTACATTGTTGGAAAATCCGGATCGGTTACAGTAAAATTGAAGCCTGCGCCACAGGGAGTTGGTCTTGCTGTAGGTGATGTGGCAAAGGTTATACTTAAAATGGCAGGAATAGAAGATGCATGGGGATTTGCATCAGGCCATACAAAAACAACAGTCAATTATGCGCTTGCCACTTTTGATGCGTTAAAGAAAACGGTATCTATGAAAATAAATCCAAAGATTACGCTTTCAACGCCAATTTATGTAGGGGGTATAGGAAATGATAGCAATAATAAGGATTAGAGGAAGCACAGGCATAAAACCAGGTATAGAAAAAACATTAGAACTTTTGAACCTTCACAGCATTAATCATATGGTAGTTTATGATGAGACGCCAAGCATTAAGGGCATGCTTCAAATAGCCAAAGATTATCTAACATGGGGAGAGGTTGATGCAGATACACTTGAATTATTACTTGAAAACCGTATATTACTGAGAGGCAGGAAAAAAATAGACGATGAGCATCTTAAGGCCATGGGATTCTCATCATATAGGGATCTTGCTGATGCAATTATATCAGGAAAAGTTAAATTAAATAAATCTAATGATATAATTCCTGTAATAAGGCTTAATCCTCCCAAAGGTGGATATGAGGCAATACAGAAGCAGTATAAACAGGGCGGATCTGCAGGTTATCGCGGGAAAAATATTAATGAATTAATTAAAAGAATGATTGTATCTGGGGTTGATTTAAATGGTCAGAACGAGAACTAAAAAGCTAAGAGGTGGCCATTACGGCCGAGGAATGAAAGCCGGTAGAGGCAAGGGTAAGAAAGGAGGAAATGGAATGGCCGGCCTTGGTGGCCATAGAAAGATCTGGCTCCTTAAGAACGATAAAAATCATTATGGTGTTCATGGTTTTCACTCACATGCACAAAAATATGAAAATTCAATTACATTAAATCAGCTGATGAATATCTATGATGATCTTAAGGCAGATGGGTATGTCAATGATGATGTAATAGATTTAAAATCAGCAGGATATACAAAGCTCCTTGGTACCGGTAATTTTAACATTAAGTCAAAAATAATTATAGACAATGCAACCGAAAAGGCTATTAATAAGCTTTCCAATTACGGTATTACGATAGAAAATGACAGAGATTCACAGGAATAAAGGGGCTGCCATTCCAGTTATATTCGTATTTGCAATAATACTTGTTATATTTTATTATTTTGATCATTATACAGGCCTGAAGCTCGCAATTGCGGGAATTCTTGTTGCACCCGTTTTCTATATAGCATATCTTTTGTTAAGCTATACAGGGCCAAAGAAAAGCCGGTTATACGGTCTGGAAAACCTAACTGCAAAACTTCCTGCAATAAAAAAGCCATCCGGGCATGTGGAATTCAAGTATAAGATGTTATGGACAGTCCTGATTGTCCTGCTTTATTTTGTTTTAACAAATGTTTACATATATGGTTTAAATACAAAGGATACAATAGATGTATTTGCATCTTTTAGGGCAATATTCGCAGGCGCTTCAGGATCATTAATGGATTTAGGTATTGGCCCCATAGTTACTGCAAGTATTGTTATGCAGTTATTTGCCGGGGCCAAGATTTTCAATTTAGACCTTACAAATGCCGAGGATAAGGCCATTTATCAGGGTGTTCAAAAGCTGCTTGTTATTATCATGATATTTGTTGAGGCAATACCCCAGGCCTTTGGTTTCCTGGTTCCGGATGCCTCTCTTGTTTCAAACCTTAATGCGGCTGCTCCTGGCTATGGAGAATTTCTTGCACAGTCAATTATAGTTTTGCAGCTTTTCTTTGGATCATACCTTGTATTTTTAATGGATGAGGTTGTTTCCAAATATGGTATAGGTTCAGGTATTTCATTATTCATCGCTGCAGGTGTATCACAACAATTATTTACAGGTACATTTAACTGGGTGCCATCCACAATTACAGCCCCATTATCGGTAAGCAACCCACCTGCAGGTGCAATACCCAAGGCAATATACCTATTTTTAAACAGTCCGGCCAGTTTAACAAATACCGGCATGGAGCAGATACTATTTGCGCAGCCAAATCCCATGATAGCATTAGTCGGCACCCTGTTAATATTCTTTATTGTTGCATATTTCCAGAGCAGCAAAATAGAATTGCCAATATCACATGAAAGGGTAAGGGGTGCAAGGGGAAGGTACCCGCTTCAATTATTATACGCATCAAATATACCGGTCATACTTGCCACAGCACTTCTGGCCAATATATCAATGTGGACATTATTATTCTGGAGCAGTCCTGTGCTAAGCAAGATACCCATACTTGGTCATAATAAACTTCTTGGTGGCTATCCATCAGCAACACAGGTAACCGCATTGGGAATATCAAATACAACCCCAACCAGCGGTCTAGCATACTACTTATACACACCAAATGGGCTATCGGATTGGCTGTTCCCTATACTCGAACCAAAAGTTTCCCAGAATGTACTGTTAGGGCACACACCAATAGAGGAGGTTATACACGTCATTGTATTTATGGCATTTCTCGTTGGTTTCAGTATTTTATTCGCTAAATTCTGGATAGAAACTACAAACATGGGTGCAGGTGCCGTTGCCAGGCAGATAAGGTCAAGCGGCATGCAGATACCTGGTTTTAGAAGGGATCCGAGGGTAATGGAAAAGGTTTTAAGCAAGTACATACCTGCAATCACAATATTTAGCGGCGCCATAGTTGGTTTGCTGGCCGGTGGTGCAGATTTAATAGGAACCGTTGGTGATACCAGTGGTACCGGCCTTTTACTTGCTGTTGGTATAGTAATTCAGTTCTACGAGGCAATGGGAAGGGAGCAGTTAATGGAAATGCATCCCATGATAAGACAGTTTTTCATTGGTGGATAAATGAGGGTAATAGTTTCTGGTATTCCGGGGGTTGGCAAGTCCACTGTTATCGATCTGGTTTCGCAGAGATCCAATTATAGTGTTAAGAACTTTGGCACAATAATGTTTGAAACTGCAAGAACAATGTATCAAATTAATAACAGGGATGAAATGAGGAAGCTGGACATAAAGGCCCAGATAGAACTTCAGAGAAATGCGGCCATTGAACTTGGAAAGATGGATAATATAATTATAGACACACATATGTCAATTAAATCACCATCAGGATATCTTCCAGGACTTCCTGAATGGGTTCTCAAGGAGCTAAATATATCATCATATTTTCTAATTGAGGCGGATCCTGATAAAATACTAACTCATAGATTGAATGATCCCACAAGGATTAGGGATAATGACACAGAAAAAGATATAAAAGAACATCAGGAAATAAACAGGTATTATGCCGTTGCCTATTCAGTTTATTCGGGTGCTACAGTTAACTTTATATATAATCCAGAAAATCATCCAGAGGAAGCAGCAGAAAATATTTTGAGGAGGTTATAAAAATGCAACAGGCAAATAAACCCGCAGCCCAGCAGCAGATGCAAAAGTTTTTGATGATAGAGTTTATATTCATGTTCGCTGGTCTTGGGTTAATATTTATTATTAGCGATCCAGCAATAAGGAATCCCATAGGATACGATATGAACAAGGTATTTATGCCAATACTTGGATTTCATTATCAGTACCCTATCTTAACCATAATGCTTACAGGTATTATATTAGGTTTAATATCATCGATACCAAGGTATTTTTTCACTGACTGGATTAAAATGGGTAAGGCTCAAACAGTCAGCAGGGCATATCAGCAGGCGATGAGGCAGGCAATGCGGGATGGTGATAGGGTAAAAGTTCAGAAACTGCAAAAAATGTCCATGGAGAGACAGATGGATCAGGCTGCAATATCAATGAATACAATGAAACCTCTATTTGTTACAGAGGTTTTTTTCTTTTTGATCTTTATCTGGCTTTATGTATTCATACTGACATTAAATTATCAGGTTGTTGCAATGCCATGGGATTTTGATCTTAACATAGTAACCACAAAGGTTTATATAATACCATTATGGATGGCCCTTTATACACTTGGAAACTTGGCTGTCGGTTATTTTGTAACAATGATCATGAAATATGTTGATTTTACATACAAAATAAAGAAAATTGAGGAGGAGGAAGCCTCTTCACTATGATAGTTACAATAAGTGGTGAATCAGGATCAGGTAAAACAACGGTTGGAAAATTACTGGCAGATAAATTAAATTATAGATTTTATTCTGGTGGTTATTTTTTTAGAAAGAAGGCTGAAGAGTACCACATGAGCCTGATTGAGTTTAGCAAATACGCAGAGGAAAATAAAAATATAGATATGGAGGAGGACAATTCAATTCTTAATTTTATGAGGGAAAATGACAATATAATAATAGAATCAAGGTTGTGTGGATATCTTTCAAAACATAATAATATAGATGCCTTAAGAATTTTTCTGGAGGCTGATGAAGAGACACGTATATCAAGGATATATTCACGTGATAATAATGCCGGGAGGTCATCAATAATATGCCGTGAGAGGTCTGAATTAAGAAGATATATGACATTTTATGGTATTGATTATCGAAATTACATATATTATGATTATATAATTAAAACAGAACTGTACCAGCCGGAGGATATTGTTAATTATATTTATTCTATTATCAATAAATAACATGGAAAATATTAAGTGCATAATCTCAATAAAGCTGTAACTTATGGAAAATATTGAAAACAGTATAAATGGATTCATTGTACTAGATAAACCGGCAGGTCCAACAAGCCATCAGGTGGATTCGTGGGTAAGGGATATTACAGGTGAAAAAAAGGTTGGCCATATAGGCACTCTTGATCCAAATGTTTCTGGGGTTCTTGTCATGGCCCTGGGCAAGGCCACAAAGCTAATTGACATAGTGCATGAAAGGCCAAAGGAATATGTTGCAGTTATGAGATTTTATAAAGAACTTCAAGAAAAAGATATAAGATCAGTATTCTCCCAATTTACTGGAAAGATATACCAGCTTCCACCAGTAAGGTCGGCCGTAAGCAGGGAATTAAGGGTAAGGGAAATATATTCATTGGATGTACTTGAAATAAAGGATAAGCTTGTTTTATTTAAGGTGAAATGCGAATCCGGTACTTACATAAGAACATTATGCACTGATATAGGTTATGTTGCAGGCCCAGGTGGACAGATGGCAGATTTAAGGCGGTTATCGACTGGAGATTTCACAGAGAATATGGCACACACCCTGCAGGATTTGAGTGATGCTGTTATTTTGTCAAAACTTGGTAAGCCCGAATACCTTAATAATATGATTATAGGTATGGACTTTATTTTTAAGAACACACCAAAAATTATAATTAAAAAGAGTGCCATTAAGAACATTCTTAAGGGATCAGATATATTCCCACCCGGCATTAAAACTGTGCTGGGGAACCCCAGAAAGGGGGACAGGGTGGCAGTGTATTCAGAGGAAAATGAATTAATAGCCTATGGAACAATGCTTGTGGATACACTTAATGACCTAAAGGCTGTTGACATAGATGGGCTTCTTGTGGAGAGTGATAACGGTGGAAAAGATAATGTGGTACGGAGTGGTGAGGAACGGAAAAATATACCGGTTTATAAACCTGGAAAAAGATTACATAAAAATACTGAACATGCTAAGGAGCGGAATAATACCGGAAACGGAAAAAAACCCATCAGAAACCATACCGGATTTAAGGGAAATAATTCTTTCTTACGAAAAGGAAAGAATAAATGAGGAATTCTCAGGAGATCAGTACATTATAAAAATATATTCGGTTAAAAGGGAACTTGATGAGATTATAAATTTATATCTTGAAAAATTACTGTCAATTTATATGATTATGGACATAAACTACGGTAACGATCCATGTGCATATTTTAATAAATTATTAAATTCCGATGTAAATGATATAGACCGGCTAATAGCAAATATGGGCATTGAGTTATGCCAGTTCAGGGAGAAAATAAGCGATTATCTTTATTCAAAATTAAACAATTACATGCCAAATACAGTAAAATTAATAGGGTATGATTTATGCCTGGAATTTCTCTGGAAAAGTGGTGGTTTAAAAAATCTTGTTAAGTACCCTGCAAGTACATTACAAATTCTGGGTGCTGAAAAGTCATTTTTTAAGCATATGCGTACAGGGTCACCATCACCAAAATATGGCATACTTTTTAATTATCCCGGCCTTTCCTCACTTCCGGTAAAAAAGCGTGGAAAGATAGCAAGAATAATTGCCAATAAGATGGCCATAACCATAAAAATGGATTATTTTGGGAGGTCAGGAGATGTGCAATCCATGAGGGATTATATACTTGAAAAAATGAAAAATTAGGTATAATTTGGCTTTGCAAATGGTGGGATCTCCTCAGGATATCTGCCTGTCAGGCAGCCAGTACACAGATTTGATATGCCTATGGCCTTTTTAAGCCCGTTTATTGAGAGATACCCCAGTGAATCCGCACCTATCTCATTTTTAATGTTCTCCACTGTCTTTTCGTTTGCAATAAATTCATCCTTAGTTTTCATATCCACACCAAAATAGCAGGGTGCAATAATTGGAGGTGACCCTATCCTTACATGAATTTTTCCCGCGCCATCCTTTTTAAGCAGGCTAATAATGAATTTCATTGTATTTCCACGAACAATACTATCATCTATAAGAACAATATCCTTACCTGATATCTCCGATTTTATGGGGTTAAGTTTTAATTTTATTGCATTATACCTGCTTTGCTGATCAGGCATGATAAAGGTTCTATCAGAATATCTATTCTTGATCAGGCCCTCACTGTACGGTATTCCAAGCTGCACTGCATATCCCAGGGCCTGCGACCTTCCAGAATCAGGTACAGGTATTACAACATCAGCCACTGCAGGTTCTTCTATTGCAAGTATTTTCCCCAGATTATACCTGACATTAAAAACCTCCCTGCCATCTATAATGCTATCAGGCCTGGCAAAATAGACATACTCAAACATACAGTGGGAATGCTGCCATTCGATGGTAAATATGCTTTTAATTACACCATTGTTTATCTCAACAAGCTCACCTGGTTTAACATCCCGTATCAATTCACCTGAAACTGTGTCTATTGCAGCGCTCTCTGAGGCTATCATGATGCCATCAGAATTCTTTCCTATTACCAAAGGCCTGTATCCCCTGGGGTCTCTTAAAGCATATAATGTATTATTAATTAGTATGGCCGCTGCATATGAACCTTTAAGTTTAAACATGGCCTTTTTAATTCCATCATATATTCCATATTTATTTATCTCACTGGCCATTAAAATGAGCATTACCTCAGTATCGCTGGAGCTTGTGAATATATATCCATTTTTTTTAAGTTCCTCCCTGAGATCATGTGCATTGGTTATCTCACCATTGTGTGATATCCCTATATAACCAAGAGAACTGGAAATAACAAAAGGACCAGCATTTTCAATTCCCTTGGAACCTGAGGTAGAATACCTGTTATGGCCTATTCCTATATTGCCCGGCAAAGACGACGATTTAAAAACCTCTGATACAAGTCCCATGCCCTTGTTTATATGTATACTTCCATCATAGGTGGCCATTCCTGAACTTTCCTGGCCTCTATGCTGAAGGGCCTTTAATCCAAACAAAATATTTATAAAGGCATTATTACCGTAGTATCCAACCACGGCACATTCTTCACTTGGCTTTTGCCCAGTTGTAGTGTCTGATTCTGGGTGATGGGAATCCACAGTAGGAACACCTTTTTTGCCTTATATTATAACTGTTATGGCCGCACCTTCTGCAACGTATGTGCATTTTTTTATTATTCATTTTTCCCATTGCTGCTGTACCATTGCTCATTTTAATCTCCTCCTGATGGTGATATAAATATTATATTGTCACCTCTTAAAAGCATCTTATCAAACACACCCTTATTCTCTCCATTAATTGTTTCTGATACATTTTTAAGTACCAAGTTCATGTATATATCATACCCTTCAAGTATCCCTGAATAGCTTCTGGATCCCTTAACATCTATCATAATGTTTTTCTCAAGTGAATTTTTTAATGTATCCATGGGTCTCGCAATGAATCCTGGTTTATTATTTGCCATTATTTTCACCATCCAAATTATTAATTACAACGTAATATAGAAATGATATAATAACTTTTATGAAACTTATATAATTTATGTTTAATTATATATATTATTGGTTATCTATTTTAAAAAATCTATTGGGTTTTTTTAATATTTTGTCTTGATATTATAAAGCTTGAAAATGAAAGTGCCACAATTAAAACTGAAATTGATATAATCTCATTAAATTCTATTGCGGAAGAAAATTTGGCCTGAAAAATTATTAATAATATTTCCCTTGCTGAAAACGAGATGGCTGCATTTAAGATATACTGTACTGTTTTGCCTGTACCATCAAAAAAGTCTGATACACTTTCATATATCTCAAAAATAACAACCGCTAAAAGGGAATTTTCAACTATTATATCTATGAATGTATATAAAATGTTCTCCCCGCTGCCTTTATAATACAAAACACTGTTATATATTGCAATGATCATGTAAACTATTACAGCAATAAATGCTGCCAGAAGAAGAATTTTTAACAAAACTGTAATCGCATTAATAAGCTTTTTATCCAGATTTTCAAATCTATAGGTCATGTAAAATTGCATCATATAGATTTATTTAATTATTTTTCTAAATCAATTTAGTAAAAATATGTAGGGAATTTTTAATTGAAAAATTCTAAATTCTTAAAAGGTATTAACAATAATGAATTCTGAGGAATTATTTAAGGAGGCACAAACCTTATTTCCAATGGGTGTCAATTCACCGGTGCGTTACTATAAGCCAGTCCCTGTAATATTTAAACGCGGATATGGGTCCAAAATTTATGATGTTGAAAATCACGAATATATTGACTATTCCCTTGCATTTGGCCCCATGATACTTGGCCATGCCAACGAGACCGTTGCAGAAAAGATAAAAAATCAGGTGGATTCAGGCATACTTTTTGGCTCACTTACCGAAAATGAGGTAAAGCTTGGAGAGATTATACGGAATGCGGTAGGATCGATAAAAATGATGAGGTTTACCAACTCTGGAACAGAGGCAACAATGCATGCTATAAGGCTTGCCAGGGGGTTTACCGGCAGAAAGCTTATAGTAAAGATGGAGGGTGGATATCATGGTGCACATGATTATGCATTGATTAAATCTGGAAGTGGAAATATAACATTCGGTGTCCCATCATCTGCCGGCGTTCCAGAAGAGGTTTCAAAGACTGTTCTGGTTGGACAGTATAACGATATTGAAAGTATAGAGACATTATTTAAACAGTACGGCAATGATATAGCATGTGTTATAACAGAACCGGTACTTGGAAACATAGGCGTTGTAAGTCCAAAAAATGACTTTTTAAAATCTCTGAGGGAAATCACAGAAAAATATTCTTCCCTTTTGATTTTTGATGAGGTTATTACTGGATTCAGATTCGCCTTTAAGGGTTATCAGGACATTATTGGCATAAAACCTGATCTTACAACCATGGGTAAAATTATAGGTGGTGGAGCCCCAATAGGTCTTTTCGGAGGCCGTGAGGACATCATGGAAAAGATCAGCCCAAGCGGGGATGTCTATGAGGCTGGAACATTTTCAGGAAATCCATTATCAACCGCTGCAGGGATAGCCACACTGGAAATTTTAAGAAATAAGGATTATAACTACATTAATAACTATGCCAGCATGCTGGGGAAGGCTCTGGAAGAAATTACATCAGAACTGCATATGGATGTCCAAATAAATGTTGCATATTCAATGCTCCAAATGTTTTTCAATAAAACTCCTGTTGTTGATTACAGAACTGCTATTTCATCAGATGCAAATAAGTTTAGGAGGCTCTTTATGGAATTATTAAAACTTGGCATATATGTACCCCCAAGCCAATTTGAAACACAGTTCATAAGCTTTGCACATACAGATTCAGATCTAAATAAAACGGTGGATGCGTACACAAAGGCCCTGGAAAGCATCAGAGATTAATATAAGTGATATATAAACAAATTATGGCTAAATTTTTTAGTTATTAAAATTTTTCATTTACCAACTAATTTATATAATTTCAAATTATTAAGATTAGACACGTATGTCCCTAATAGACCTAGTTTCCTGGAATTATAAGGATACACCAGAAGAGTTTAATAAACAGGTTAGAAATGGGTACGAATATTTTGAGGATTTAATGATTAAAAATTCAATAGATAACTTTGTAATTCTAATAACATGTAACAGAATAGAGATATATTTTGAAAATAAGTTGCAAAAAGAAATACCTGCTGATGGTGCAATAAAACTTTCGTATCCAGAATCGGTTTTTCATTTATTTAATGTATCCTCCGGTCTTGAATCAATGGTTGTTGGTGAAAATGATATACTAAGGCAGATTAAGGACGCAGCGGATTTATCAAGAAAAAGGATGCATATGAGCAAGATTTTGGATTTTACATTTCAGAAGGCACTATCTATTGGAAAGCTTGTAAGAACCCAAACGAATATAGCACATGGAAAAACCTCAATGGCAGCCATTGCCACCGATATTATAGAAAATAAATATAATTCTTATCATAATTTATGTATAATAGGTACTGGCAAAATGGCAGAATCACTTTTAAATTATTTAAAGGGTAATAATGGTATTAAAATAACAGTTGCTGGAAGAAATATAGAGCATGCAAAAGATCTTGCCATAAGATATGGATGTTATTATTCAGATTTAAGCGATATAAATGGTATTGTAAATAAAAATGATATTATAATCACGGCCACATCATCAAAAAAATACATAATAGATTCTGGGATTCTGGCAGGAATTAATGATAAAAGAATCTTAATTGATCTTTCAAACCCTCCCAATATAGAAAAAATTGGCAGGAAAAATATCGAAATTTATTCATTTGAAGATATTGGGAAAATATCTGAAGAAACCAGAAAACAGAGGGACATAGAGATAAGAAAGGCAAGAAGTATAATAGAAGATGAATTTAAATTATATGAGTATAAAATTAACCAGATAAGATCAGATGATATAATAGCAATATTTTATAAATTTGCTGAAAAAGTAAAGGAAGATGAAGTAAATGAACTTACAAAAAAGGTTGACCTTAACGAGGTTCAGTTAAAATACATTAATTTGATGATGAATTCATTTACAAATAAGATATTATCACCATACACAAACAGCGTTAAAACATTTATTAAAAATAATGAAAGGTATTCATATATACTCAATGAGTATGAAAAAATGCTTAATGAACGCCTTGGCAGCAATTTAAAAAAGTTATTGGAGGAAAATTAACTTCCATAGATGATATTATATTATTATAACATTGATTTTTAATAATTACCCGGAATCGTATAATTAAATTAATTTAAATGGGTGAATTTTCAATATGGTTAATATTAGGCTAATTAGAAATATGAATGTTAAATATGGTGCAGTATAAATAAACAGTCTAAATGAAGAATTTTTATCATTATTTTTAATAAATAAATATGAATAATAAATGACAGGTATTGATAATATTAAAACTATAATAAGATAGATATAATTGAATATCCCTATAAAATAAGGTATAATTGAGAATACTATCAAAAGTATTGATGAGAATGATATGGCAATTGCTGTTGTTTTATCTGAATAAACTACAGGAAGCATCGGGACATTTGCCTTTTTATAATCGTCCTTATACCTGAAGGCAAGGCTCCACACATGAACAGGAATCCATATCATAACAAGTATGAACAGTATCCAGGGAAGCCATGAAAATGAGTTTGTAATTGAATACCAGCCAATTAAAACAGGAAAAGCGCCGGAAAAGCCACCAAATATTATGCTAAATGGTGATATCTTTTTAAGCCAGTAACTGTAAATCACAACGTTATCAAAGATTCCAAGAAGCATAAATAATGCTGAAATAAATTTTAAAAAAATTATTAAAATTACTATTGAGGATATTGACAGTATGTAACCGAATAAAAGTGCCCCTTTCTTTGATATCTCTCCCCTTGGTAATGGCCTGCCCTTTGTTCTTTCCATAACAGAATCCATGTTATAATCTATGTAATTTGTAAGGCTCTCTGCACCCATTGACCCAAGCATAACTGAAACTGTTGCTATAATGATATATATTATATTTTCAACACTATAATCTTTAACTGCCAAAATTGCACCTGCAAATCCTGTAAAAACCAGTAACCACCATACTCTTGGCTTTGTATATTTAATGTAAATCGAAATTTTATTTGACATCCATACGCCTTGATATTAACCAGATATTTAACTTAAATAAATAACTTTATTGATTTTAAATGAAATAATGTGTAATTGAAATGACGGTATGTTATACTCAGGCTTCATAATAAATATAAAAAGTAAAATATACGTAAAATAAAAAATTCAGTATTGGGCTTTAAAAGTAGTGTTTTGGGGTTATATTATTTTTCAATAATTAAAATATGAAAAATTTATAAATAAGTTAACAATAGATATGTATGTCACAGTCAGATAATATTAATAAAATAATTAACAGGACAAGATTAAACAACTCATTAAGAGATTTACCATCGGTCCTTGTTCCAGTATGGCAGATAAAGATAAGGGAAAGATTTGGCATTAATGTTGATAGGGAAATAGCAGAATATATAGTCCTGGCAGCTCATGAGAGTGGAACGTGGAAGAGGCAGAGGGCCATTAGAAAGATAGAGAAGCTTCTTATCGAAAGGGGCGGAGATAAAACCGAATCATATAATATTGCAAAAAATATAGTGGAGATGGCAGTTGGTAACCCACAGCAATAACATTTCCAGGAAAAGCCTTGAAATATTTCTTCAGAATATTGAAAAAATTTCATCTTATAAAATAAATTTAGAGCAGTATCCCACTGATTCCTATACTGCATCATTTATTTTGTGGAATGCCTATTTCGATGGGAACATAGCACAAAAAAATGTAATAGACCTTGGAACTGGAAATGGCATCCTTGCCATGGGATCAGTATATCTTGGGGCTGCAAGTGTAACCGCTGTAGATATAGACCCTGAGGCAATAGAAATTGCAAGGCGCAACTCCATTGAGAATGGCCTAAATATAAATTTTAAAAACTGCGATGTTTCAGACATTTCAGGTGAATATGACACTGTTATTATGAACCCTCCATATGGGTCAGTAAACCGGCATGCAGATCTGCCTTTTATTAAAAAAGCATTTGAAATAGGTTATTATATATATTCAATACATAATTTTAAATCTCTTGATTTTGTAAGAAAATTATATGAAGAGTGTGGGGAAATAATAAGAATGAATGAAATTGAAATTGCCGTTCCGCATATTTATCAGCATCATAAAAAAGATTTGTACTATATAAAATCAGTGCTCATTTATGCAAAATCCAAAAAACATGAAAAAATTATATAGCTAAAAGTAATATTAAGCAAAACCTGATCCAGTATGGTTTTATAATGGCCGGGGTGGGGTAATGGATATCCTTGGGGACTGTGGATCCCCGGACCCGGGTTCGATTCCCGGTCCCGGCCCTCTTTTTATATAATGCAAAAATTAACCATAGTTTATCTGGTATTAATATTGTAATATTAAAATATTTTAAAATTAAAATCCACGTAAAGAGACTTAATTATATTTTTATATTTATTTTATATATTGTTATATGGCAGATCAAATAAACAGAGATGAGCTATTAAAAGACCCGGTTAAAGATGAGCATATTAATAAAAATACAACCCTTGGAGAATTAATTAATATTTTTGCCAAGAGTGGTGGATTTACCTCCAAAAAAATTTATGAGGGGTATGAAATACTAAAAGAAGAATTTACAAGTGATGAAACCACATTTCTGTCCTTTCCTGCAGATATTATATCAACAGGAACAAGAGGTATTATAAATCAGCTTGTAAAAAATAAACTGGTGGATGTTATAATTACAACAAACGGTACACTAGACCATGATATAGCCAGAACATATACAAATTATTATGCAGGTACATTCAATTTCGGTGATACCTTATTAAGGGATTTAAGAATCAACAGGCTTGGTAATGTGTTTGTACCGGACGAAAGTTACGGTGAAATTATAGAAAAAAAGGTAATGCCAGTACTCGAGGAGCTTTATAAGGTCAAGAAGGAATGGGCAGGCTGGGAACTCATAAGGGAAATAGGGCTTAAAATGCACGATGACAACTCAATATTGTACAACGCGGCAAAAAATGATATACCCATATTTGTTCCCGGCATTACTGATGGTTCTGTTGGTTCACAGCTCTGGTCATTTTATGAAATGAACCATGACTTTAAAATAAATTTATTGGAGGATGAGCATAAATTATCTGACATAATATTTGATGCAAAAAAAACAGGTGCATTAATGATAGGTGGCGGCATATCAAAGCACCATACAATATGGTGGAACCAGTTCAGGGATGGTCTGGATGAGGCGGTTTATGTAACAACAGCCCAGGAGTATGATGGGTCATTATCTGGTGCAAAACTTGAGGAGGCAATAACCTGGAAAAAGGTTAAGGAAAATGCAAAATTTGTAAATATTTATGGAGACGCTACAGTTATATTGCCAATACTTCTTGGACCATTCCTGTAAATTTAATTTATTTTTAATAAATTATTATCATTTGTTCTGATATTTATTTAAATTTTTACGTAAGGGATTTATTTTTTGTTTCAGGTGCGTATTTAATTGTAATTATAAGTCCTATTAACTCGAATACTGCGAAGTATATTACTATTGTTTTTAAACCATACAATGCATCAATAATTGGAAATGAAAAAACTGCAAGTATGGAACCAAGTCTTGATACAGATGTTGCAAAGCCCATTGCTGTTCCCCTTATACGTGTTGGGAAAATCTCTACAGGATATGCATATGTCATTGGGCTTGGCCCCAGATTATGGAAGAAATGTACAATACCAAATGCACTGAAGGTCATAATTAACCCAACAACCATGTATATATTCATGAAAAAGAATATAATAAGTGCAATGAACGATCCTAAAAATCCAATTATTAGGAGAGATTTTCTGCCTATTTTATCCACATAGTATATTGCTATTAAAAATCCTATAAATACTGGTATGGATTCTGCCATACCTGTAAACACTATATAAAGGTCTGCATAATAGGATGTGATCTCTGTTGAAAATATCAGGGGTGAATATGTCCATATGCCATAGCTAACAATGTCATAGGAAAACCATGCAACTGAAATAAAAATGGAATAGACAAGATATTTCCCCTTTAAAACGTCCCTGATTTTAGAACCACCAACCTCAAGTTCAGGGATTTTATTTATTCTGTATCCTGTATATTTTTCCATTTCAAGCCTTGCCCTCTCACCAGCATTTTTACCAAATTTGTGCTGTATCCAGTATGGGCTCTCTGGCATTTTTTTCCTAGAATATAATACCAAAATGGGGAATATTGCACCGATTATATACATAAATCTCCATGCATTTACACCAGTAAAAAGCACCAATGGAACAGCGACAAATAAAAAAATTATTGATCCAATTGAAAATGAAAAAATGTTAATTAAAAGGTATTTTCCCCTTACCTTTTTTGGAGAAAATTCGGCCTGTATTGATGAGCTTATTGGATAATCAGCACCAATACCCAACCCCACAAGAAATTGAAAAATTGAAAAGTTTACGTAATTTGTTGAAAATCCAGTTAAAAAAATAAATATGGAAACTGCTATTAAATCGTAGACATAAATATATCTCCTGCCATAAATGTCTGCCATTTTACCAAAAATAATGCTGCCAGCAAAAACTCCCAGAATTGATGAAATACCCATAATTGAAATCTCATAGCTTGTTAATGCCATTACCTTTATTAAATATAGAAGGGCATATGAGAATACAGTAAGTGTGTATCCATCCATCATTATACCCATGGAGGATAGAATTGTTATTTTCCTTAACATGGGGGTTTGTGGTATGTCCTCAATAGTGTTATATGCCATCATTAAATGTTAATTACAGGTAAATATATAAAAATTTTTGTAATTACTCATATATAAGTAATATTGTACATCCATTACCGCGAAAATATTATATACCGGCATGTAATTTCTATTAGACGACGGCCATAACATCGGGGAAATACCAGGTCTCTTTCCGAACCCGACGGTGAAGCCCGGTGTGTTTCATACTGTACTATCTTCCGCGAGGGGATGGGAACTATGTTTCGCTGTCGTTATTTATATTTAACAAAATTAATTAACCCTCTTATTATTACCTTTTATGATTAACCCTTGGAGTTCAAAACAATATTTTGATTATGAAAAATTAAAAAAGGATTTTGGAATAGAAAATACAGATAATTTTTTTAATCATTACCTTTTTACAAGGAAATTAATCTTTGGTCAGAGATCCATAAGTTATATAGAGTTTGCAATAAAGAATAAAATGCCTTTTAATGCCGTTACAGGGCTAATGCCATCTGGAGAAATGCATCTGGGGAATAAGATTACCATAGATCAGATGATGTATTTTCAAAGCCTTGGTGCCAGGGTTACAATAGCAGTTGCTGACCTTGAATCATATGCAACAAGGGGCATATCATTTGAAAAGGCAAGAAATATTGCAATAAATAATTATATTGTTAATTACATATCTATGGGATTAAAACCCTGCAATATATACTTTCAATCAGAAAATTATGATATGCAGAAAACTGCATATGTTTTATCAAACGAAACAAACATGTCTGAACTGAAGGCAATATATGGCCTGGAGGATTCATCATCCATTTTACATGTAAATGCCCCAATAATACAGGCATCAGACGTACTTCATGTGCAGTTAGGAAAATACGGTGGCCCTGCTCCAACAATTGTTCCTGTAGGAGTTGATCAGGACCCTCATATAAGATTAATGCGCGATCTTGCCCAGCGGTACAGAATATACAATGTAAAGAAGGAAAATACTGGAATATCAGTATATATCAGGGGAAAAAATGACCCGCATGAGTTTATTGATAGGGCTGTTGAAATCCTTTCAAAGAATTTATACAAAACCGAAATTAATTATGAATACAGATCAATAAAAATATCAAATTCAGCCCCGGAGGATGATATTAAAATCGATATCATTCTGGCAAACCTTGAAAAGGACTTTAATGATATGACATTTATAGGGCCATCTGCAACATTCCAGAAGCTTGAAACCGGTCTAAAGGGCGGAAAAATGTCCTCATCTGTACCAGATTCATTGATATCACTCAATGATGATCCAAAGGAGGCTGAAAGGAAAATAAAAAATGCGGTTACCGGCGGAAAAAAAACTATTGAGGAACAGAAACAGTTTGGCGGCAATCCAGATATATGCCCGGTCTTTGAACTTTATGCCTACCATAATCCTGATAATGAATATGTTACAAGGGTGTACGATGAGTGCAAGGGTGGTGCAAGAATGTGTGGCTCATGCAAGGCCGAGGCTGCTGAAAATATATCAAAATTCTTAAAAGATTTAAAAGAAAAAAGGGATGAATCCATGACAAAGATTAATGATTATCTCATGAATAAATCCCTTTGAATCATGGAATACAGATTCTTTAGCTCCTCTGGTTTAAATAAACCATATTCAGTTATAAAGGCGGTTACATATTCATGTGGGGTAACATCGAATGCAGGATTTCTTGCATGGCTTTCTGCCGGGCCCAAATGTTTATCATTTACAATTAGAACCTCATTTTCATCACGCTCTTCTATGGGTATCTCATCACCTGATTTGATTGAAAAATCAAATGTGCTTCCTGGAGCAGCAACATAAAATGGTATGTTGTTTACCTTCGCCAGGACTGCCTTTTCATATGTGCCTATTTTATTTGCAAAGTCACCATTGGCCGCTATTCTATCGGCCCCAACTATTACAAGATTTACATCCTTATTTTTCATGAAATATCCAGCCGCATTGTCTGCTATGATTGAATGTTCTATTCCCTCCTGCTGAAGTTCCCATGCAGTAAGCCTGGCCCCCTGCAATCTGGGCCTGGTCTCGTCAACGTAAACAAAAATATTTTTGCCGCTATCGTGTGCAATTCTCATCGGTGCCAGTGCAGTACCCCAGTCAACCACGGCCAAAGCTCCAGCATTGCAGTGTGTTAGTATCTTATCACCAGACTTTATTAATTCATTGCCGTATTCCCCTATTTTTTTTGATCTGGCTGTAATTTCCATTGCATACCTCCTTGCTGCCGATTCTGCAAATTTATTATTTTTCATATAATCAATAGCCTTAAAGAGATCATATGCTGTCGGCCTAGATGATGCAATGCGCTTAACAGCCTCATCCATATTTTCCTTATTCTTACTGGCCATGGCAAGACCATATGCGGCTGTTACGCCAATTGCGGGGGCACCCCTAACCACCATGTTTTTAATTGCATAATATATATCATCACTATTTTTAGCGGTAAAAATTTCAATTTTATCTGGTATCAATCTTTGGTCTATCAGCTTTACCTCTCCATTTTCATACCAAACAGCAAGCAGTGTTTTTGTTTCACCATCAATATTAACTTTCATGTTTAGATAATATCAAATCAAATATTAAATTTGCCCATTATCTTAATTTATTGCAAAATAATCTGGTTTATCAATTTTATTTAGGTTATTATCTAAAAAATTAAAACCTGAATTGACCAACAAATTTTCAGAATACTAATATGATAAAATATCTATAATATTCATTGGTGTAATAAATAAGTGTATTAAAATTAAAAATAATAGATAACCGGTGAAAAATCAACATAAAAAAGTAAAAATTTAAAATACTATTTCGTGATATGGTTAAATACACAAAAAGTTATATCCATAAATAATATATTATAGCGAGCTACTTTGTATGGGTCCGTAGCTCAGCTAGGTAGAGCGTCTGGCTTTTAACCAGGCGGTCAGGGGTTCAAACCCCCTCGGACCCGTTTGGTGATAAAATGAGTAAGTTTAATGTGCTTGAGCACGAGATAGTGCCTGAACACCATTTGGTGCCTGTTGAAGAGGAATATAAAGTTTTAAAAATGCTGAATGTTACAAAGGAAAACCTCCCAAGGATAAGCATTAATGATCCTGCCGTTAAGGCACTGGAGGAAATCCATGGAAAGTTAGAGCCTGGGAGAATAATTAAAATTATACGGAAGAGTCCGACTGCAGGCTACTATGAATATTATAGAGTAATTGTGAAGAGTGTGATATAAATGAACCCAATTTTGGATGCTTTTTTTAAATCGGAAAGTGTTGTAAACTATCAGATTGACTCCATGAATTATTTTTATGCATCAAAAACAAACCCGGATAATATAATGCAGCAGATTGTTGATGAGACAAAAATATCTGATGATGCCACACCAGGTGTTATAGAACTTGACACAGCAAAAACCCATGGCCGTGAAATTAAAATCTATTTTGGCAGGGAAAGGGATGAGAATGGAAAACCTGTGGGTGACCCAACAATATGGGTTGATAAACCTGAAATTAAGGAGGCCTCAGGTGCATCAAATCAAATAACACCGCAAGAGGCAAGATTAAGGGACCTAAATTATATGGCCCCTATTATACTTCGCTTAAAGGTTGTCGAAGATGGAGTTGAAAAGGATACAAGCACAATAAAAATTGGTGAAATACCAGTCATGGTAAGATCAAAAATATGCACGCTGTCCGATCAAAATCTTGATTTATATATAGAAAAAAATAACGGCCCTATTGACGGAACAAGGGAGGAGAAATTAAAATATGTTGATGAGGACCCAACAGACCCCGGGGGATATTTCATTATAAAGGGAACAGAAAAGGTCATTGTCTCACTTGAGGATCTTGCACCAAACAAGATACTTGTTGAATATGAGGAGAAATACGATTCCAAGGTTGAGGTTGCCAAGGTTTTCTCACAGAAAGGCGGATTCAGGGCATTAATATCAATGGAAAAGGGCAATGATGGAATTATTAATGTATCAATACCCACAGTTGCAGGCAGCGTTCCACTTGTTATTTTAATGAAGGCTCTTGGAATAGAGAAGGATGTTGATATACACAATGCCATATATTCTGATATAAGAATGGATCCATTAATTTATGCAAACATAGAAGATGCAAAGAATCCAAAAATATTACCACCAAATGGTGTCAATACAAAGGATGATGCCATATCATACCTGGAAAAAAGATTTGCAGCGGGCCAGGCCAAGGAATTCAGGGATAAAAAAATCGTACAGATGCTTGACCGTGCGCTATTGCCACATCTTGGTGGAGATGTTTCAGACAGGCTTAAAAAGGGCATATACCTTGGAAGAATGGCAAGATCACTTTTGGAATTAAATCTTGGTATAAGAAATGTTGATGATAAGGATCATTATGCAAATAAAAGGATAAAATTATCAGGAGATTTACTGGATGAGCTTTTTAGAAATGCATTTCAATCTGTAATGAAGGATCTAAAATATCAGCTTGAAAAAACCTATAATAAAAAGAGGGGAATAAGGCTTAGACCTGCTGTTAGGCAGGATCTATTAACACAAAAAATCCTTCATTCAATGGCCACAGGAAACTGGATAGGCGGTAGAACTGGTGTTTCACAGCTTCTTGATAGAACATCCAATATGGCCACGCTAAGCCATCTTAGAAGGATTATATCGCCATTAACCAGATCACAGCCGCATTTTGAGGCGAGGGATTTGCATCCAACACAGTGGGGAAGAATATGCCCCAATGAAACACCCGAGGGCCAGAATTGTGGACTGGTTAAAAATGCCTCATTAATAATCAATGTAACCCAGGGTATTGATCCTGATATAGTTTATAATGAACTGAAAAATATGGATATTTATGAAATAACACAGGAGGAATTCTCAGGCAGGGTATATTTAAACGGAGACTTTATAGGTTATCATGACGACCCTGCAACATTAACAGAAACAATAAGGAATTTAAGGAGATCCGGAAAGATATCCAATGAGGTTAATGTAAAATATGATAGAAATACAAACGAGGTTATTATAAACTGCGATCGTGGAAGATTAAGAAGGCCACTGCTTGTGGTTAAGGATGGCAAAACAGTCCTTAACGAGGACATGCTTGAAAAATTAAGGATGGGTGACTATACAGTCAATGATCTGGTAAAGCTTGGGGCTATTGAATGGCTTGATGCAGAGGAGGAGGAAAATGCATACATTGCAGTTTATCCATTTAGCTTCCCGGAAAAATGTCCAAACTGTGGCGAGGTTCTGTATAGAAATTCAGTAACATGGGTAAATCCTGGCGAGGATAATGTTGTTCTTGAATGCGATAAATGTCATGCAAGGTTTAAGGGCACAAATCTTCTAGAAAAGGATCATACACACTGTGAAATTGACGCATCAATGATCCTTGGTGTTGTTGCATCCTTAATACCATATCCTGAGCATAATTCATCTCCAAGAATTACAATAGCCTCTGCAATGATTAAGCAATCCATAGGGCTTCCCGCCGCAAATTACAGGATAAGAACAGATACGAGAGGTCACCTGTTGCACTACCCACAGGTACCACTGGTAACAACAAAGGTTATGGACTTTATAAAATATTACAGAAAGCCTGCAGGCCAGAATTTTGTTGTCGCAATATTATCATATCATGGTTATAACATGCAGGATGCCATAATAATGAATAAGGCATCAATAGAAAGGGGCCTCGGAAGAAGTGCATTCTTTAGAACATACACAGCAGAGGAAAAGAGGTATCCAGGAGGCCAGGAGGATAAATTTGAGATACCGAGCCATGATGTAATAGGCGCCAGGGCAGAAGAATTTTATAAAAATCTGGATGAGGATGGTATAATAGAGCCAGAATCCAGGGTTGAAGGTTCCGATGTTCTTGTTGGAAAGACATCACCACCAAGATTTCTAGAGGAGGAAAATGCCGACAAGCTTGGGCCTTTAAGGAGGAGGGAATCCTCTGTTACGGTAAGACCAAATGAGTCAGGTTATGTTGACAATGTATTCCTTACGGTTTCAGAAAGCAACAGCAAGATAGTTAAGGTGAAGGTCAGGAGCGACAGGATACCTCAGCCAGGAGATAAATTTGCCTCAAGGCATGGACAGAAGGGTGTAATCGGCCATGTTGTTCCTCAGGAGGATATGCCATTTACCGAGGATGGCATAATCCCGGATTTATTATTTAATCCTCATTCAGTGCCTTCAAGAATGACCCTTGGACATGTGCTTGAGATGATGGGCGCAAAGGTTGCAACCATGAGTGGAGAGAATATAGATTCAACAATATTCGATGGCCAGCCTGAAAAGAGTCTAAGAGAGGAACTTAAAAGATACGGTTTCAGGGAATCAGGTAATGAGGTAATGTATGATGGTATAACTGGCAGAAAATTTAAGGTTGATATATTCATAGGGGTTATTTATTATCAGAAGCTTCATCACATGGTGGCAAGCAAATTCCATGCCAGATCCAGAGGGCCAATACAGATATTAACAAGACAGCCCACAGAGGGCAGATCAAGACAGGGAGGTCTCAGATTTGGTGAGATGGAAAGGGATACATTAATTGCCCACGGTGCATCAATGGTTATAAAGGATAGGCTGCTGGACCAGAGTGATGGAACAATACTTTATGTTTGCGGCAACCCCTCATGCGGCCATATAGCAATATATGATTTCAGAAAGGGTACATTAAGATGCCCTGTATGCGGTAATACAGGAAATATATATCCAATAGAGACCAGTTATGCATTTAAATTAATGAGAGATGAATTAAGCTCCATGGGAATTGTCATGAGGCTTGAACTGGGTGATATGAAATGAGTTTTAATAATGTTTCTAAAAGAATTGAAAAAATAAAATTTGCATTACTTTCACCTGAGGAGATTAGAAAAATGTCCCAGGTTAGGGTTATTACACCAGATACCTACGATGATGATGGTTACCCAATAGAAAAAGGGTTAATGGATCTTCACATGGGTGTTATTGAACCAGGACTTAAATGTGCCACATGTGGTGGCAGGGTAGATGAATGTCCCGGTCATTTCGGGCATATCGAACTTGCCATGCCTGTTGTACATATTGGCTTTGTTAAGGAAATTAAAAACATGCTTGATTCTGCATGCAAATCATGTGGGAGAATTAAATTAACAGATGAGGAAATAGAAACATATAAAAAGCAGTTAAGTGCAATAAATTATGAAACAGAGGATCCTGAAATAATAGATCTAACATTAAAGAAGATCCTTGACGTTGCAGCACAGAGGGTAAAATGCCCTCACTGCGGTGCTGACAGCCCAAAGGTAATACTGGATAAGCCAACAACATTCAGGGAGGGTGGAATAAAAATAACACCCAAGGAAATAAGGGAAAGGCTTGAAAAAATACCGGATGATGACCTTATATTTTACGGTCTAAATAAGGATGCAGCAAGGCCGGAATGGATGGTTTTGACCGTATTGCCAGTTCCACCAATTGATGTAAGGCCATCAATAACATTGGAAACAGGAGAGAGAAGTGAGGATGATCTTACACATAAGCTTGTTGATATAATAAGAATATCCCAGCGGCTTAGGGAAAGCAGGGATAATGGATCACCACAGTTGATTATAGAGGATTTGTGGGACCTCCTTCAGTACCATATAACAACATATTTTGACAATCAGACTGCTGGAATACCGCCTGCAAGGCACAGGTCTGGCAGGGCATTAAAAACCCTTGTTCAGAGATTAAAGGGTAAGGAGGGTAGATTCAGGGCAAATCTATCAGGTAAAAGGGTAAACTTTTCATCGAGAACTGTTATATCACCCGAGCCATTCCTATCAATTAATGAGGTGGGAATACCTGAAATAGCAGCCAGGGAGCTTACAGTTCCTGTAATAATAAACTCATTCAATATAGACAAAATGAAGGAATGGATAAAAAGGGGGACATCACCAAGAACGCCTGACGGCAAGTACATTGCCGGAGTCAATTATCTTATCAGGCCAGATGGGCGCAGAATAAAGATTACAGATCAGAATGCTGAAATTAACAGTGAAAGGGCCGACATAGGATGGACAGTGGAACGCCAGATGACCGAGGGCGATATAGTCCTGTTTAACAGGCAGCCATCACTTCACAGAATGTCAATGATGGCCCATACAGTGAGGGTACTTCCTGGAATGACATTTAGATTTAATCTTGCTGTTTGCACACCTTACAACGCAGATTTTGACGGGGACGAGATGAACCTCCATGTTATCCAGAGTGAGGAGGCCAGGGCAGAGGCAAGAATAATAATGAAGGTTCAGGAACAGATTTTATCCCCAAGATTTGGAGGGCCAATTATAGGGGCAATACACGATCATATAACAGCCCTTTTCCTCCTAACACATAATAACCCATTATTCTCAGAGGAGGAATTTATACACATAACATCCTACTTAAATATAGATAAAATGCCTGATCCTGTTATAAAGGATGGCAAAAAATATTATCACGGCAGGGATATTTTCTCACTTATACTGCCAGAGGGCATAAATATGAAATTTAAGAGCCATCTCTGTGCCGGTTCCAAGGATAAATGCGAGTATGAAAATGACCCTGAGGATACATACGTTGTCATAACCAACGGAAAATTAATACATGGTACAATAGATGATGAGGCTGTTGGCCCATTCTCCGGTGTAATTGTAGATAGAATATTTAGAAAGTTTGGACCTGACGCTGCCGCCAAATTTGTTGATAATGTAACACGCCTTGCCGTTGGGTTCCTGAGTTTTAATGGATTCTCAACCGGAATTAAGGATTATGATATACCTGCAGATGCAATTGCAAGGATAGAGGAAATATCAAACGAGACCATAGAAAAGATAGACAAGCTAGTTGAGGCTTTCAGGGCAGGACAATTACAGCCAATGCCTGGAAGATCAATTGAGGATACACTTGAGGTTGAAATACTTGGTGAAACTGGTTCAGTAAGGGATGAATCAGGTAAAATAGCATCATCGTACCTTGGTCTAAATGACCCATCAGTTATTATGGCAAGATCAGGTGCCAGGGCAAAAATGCTGAACATTGCAGAGGTTGCGGGTATGGTTGGCCAGCAATCAGTTAGAGGTGGAAGGCTTAATAGAGGTTATGCAAACAGAACCCTGCCGCACTTCAAGGAGAATGATCTTGGTGCCTATGCGAGAGGATTTATTAAATCATCCTACAGGGCAGGGTTGAGTCCCACAGAGTATTTCTTCCACAGTATAGGAGGAAGGGAAGGCCTGGTGGATATCGCCGTACGTACTTCAAGGAGTGGATATATGCAGAGAAGATTAATTAATGCATTTGAAGATCTTAAGGTAGATCCAGAAAGAAGGGTTGAGGATACTGTTGGGTCAATAGTACAGTTTAAGTACGGTGAGGATGGCATAGATCCAACACGCAGTGATGAGGGCAAAACCATTGATATTGATTATATAGCATACGATGAGCTGGGTGATGAACAATGAATGTAATTCTATGGAAGGATACAAAAAAGAATATTTCAGATATAGAAAAAAAGGCTCCATGTTATTATGCCATAGATTTTGATATACCCGCAGATATAACAAAGGGATACATAACCACAGATAAAAAGAATTTTGAGTATGAAACATCAATTTCTGAGATAAAAAAGTATGATGAAAACACAGATAAGGATTTATTATTCAAAAAGAAGCCCGCATCTGTTACTGTTATAAAAATTGATTCAATTAAAAAGATAGATAAAAAACCAATTTCAGATTTTAAACTTAATGATAACAAATCAGAGATTGATTCATTTGCAGTAGGGGAGGAATTTACAGTTGAATATAAGGAAAAATCTGAATATAAGATTCCAGAGAAGGATGAGGATGTTATTGCGGATCTTAAGGCACGTGGATATAACTTTCCATTATCTGTTGTTGATAAGCTGGCAAAGTATAAAAAGGAACTACCACCAGATAAGTATGAAAAACTATTAAAAAGGGTTAATTTGGAAATAGAAAAACGTGAGGTCGACCCATATGAGGCTGTTGGCATTATCGCAGCCCAGAGCATAGGTGAACCCGGAACACAGATGACTATGAGGACATTCCACTTTGCAGGTGTGGTGGAAATGAACGTTACCCTCGGCCTTCCAAGATTAATCGAAATAGTCGATGCAAGAAGGATACCAAGCACACCGTCAATGACAATTTATCTTACCAAGGAATACAAAAATGATGGTGAGAAGGTAAAGCAGCTCATAAAAAATCTTGAAAATACAGCCATAATCGATGTTGCGGATATTATTACAGATGTTGGAGACATGTCCCTTACAATTAAACTTGATGCATATAAAAGTAAGGACAGGCTTGTAAATATTTCTGATGTAATTAACGCCCTTGATAAGATAAAGGGGATAATATACAATCAGGTAGATAATGAGAGAATTTTAATAAAATTACAGCAGGAATCATTTAAGAGGTTATACCAGCTACAGGAGCAGTTAAAGGTTACACCGATAAAGGGCGTGCCAAAAATAAAGAGGGCAATAGCAAGATACGATAATTCCAGCAATGAGTGGATATTATACACGCAGGGTTCCAATCTAAAGGATGTATTAAATATAGAAGGCGTTGATCCAACAAGGACATATACAAATGATATAATAGAGATAGAAAACGTTCTTGGAATAGAGGCTGCAAGGAATGCAATATACCATGAGGCTGAAAACACATTAAGCGAGCAGGGACTTGACGTGGATAAACGGCATTTAATGCTTGTATCTGATATGATGACCTTCTCAGGTGCTGTAAGGGCAGTTGGAAGGCAGGGAATATCTGGAAGAAAAAGCAGTGTACTTGCCAGGGCCGCATTTGAAATTACATCAAAGCATCTGCTTAAGGCGGGCCTTCTTGGAGAAATTGACCCATTAAGTGGTGTGGCGGAAAACATTATTGTTGGACAGCCCATAACACTTGGTACCGGTGCAATAGATCTTGTCTATAAGGGGCAGAAAAAATAAATGGTAGGGTAATTTATATGAATGAAATAACTCTTGATAATACAACGCTTGGTTATATTAAGCTATTTGAAAGCTACACAAAAACAAATGTTTATGAATGCCTTGAAAATGAGGAGATGGTATTATTCGTAGTTGGGGAGCGAAAGCTGGCAGAGATATTTAAAAAACATGAAAAAATTATAACAGACCTAAAGGATAAAATAAATAAAAGAATACTCATGGCCGAATATTCTCCAGACCTTCTTACATTTGTGCATAACCTGTTTTTTAGGTACGATGTCAAGGAAATAGATCTGATCTGGAAGGATAATGCAACCAATGTGTTTGTGTCAATTGCACCTGAAAATATCGGAAGGGCTATAGGAAAGGAGAGCAGAAATGTAAAATTAATGAGGGATGCCATTGCCAGATATTTTAAGATTAAAAATGTGATTATAAAGCAAAGATAAATATATATTTTAATATATTTTGATTAATTATTCTAAAAATTAAAAAATAATAAAAATTATCCGTTGGTTTCAATGATTTATTTTTTCAATAATATTAATCATGAATATTAAGGTATAAAATTATCATAAAAATAAAGTTGCTACTATTTTATATTAAAATTTATTATAAAATAATAAAAAATTTATTTTGCTCCGCCTGATGTTGTTTCCTCCTCTTCCTGTATGTACTGTGTGCCTGATTCTATTATGTCTGAAATTTCCTCGGTCTTATATCCAGAATGTACTGATAGCAGATAGAATATTATTGCAACAAGTATCACTATAATAAAGTCATATGGATACGGGAATGTGTTGGTCCCTCCATAATCAGCCTCGCCAAGGTATGACAGTGCGTCAAGTACAAGTATGTATAATGGTACCCAGTATCCTGCCTTTATATTCTCTTTTGTGAATACATTTACAACCTTTTTCGTTGCCAGCATAACCAGATAAACAGCTATGCCAAGGAATATTCCTATGGAAAGTATTCCAACCGTTGGCCAGCCAGACCAGTAAACTATAAGTGTTGCACCTATGAAGGCTATTGGTGCCAGAACCTTTGCATATGGTAATTTAAATGGCCTTTTAAGTTCATCTGCCTCCCTTCTAAATACCATCAGGGCCGATCCGCCCACTATGTATGTAAATGCTGTGGCACCTGTGATTAAACCAACAAGGGCATACCAGCTGGGGAAAGGTGCTAAAAATATTAACCCTATTATTACTGAAACTATAATTGGTATTATTGGCACCCTTGTTTTTTTGCTTACCCTTGATAATGCGGCCGGAAAGTATCCGTTTTCAGCAAGGCCAAATAATGTTCTTGTGGATGTGCCGGCGTAAACGTTTAATGTTCCTGCAGGTGAAACGTAAGCATCAGCATAAAGTATGTATGTAAGTATTACAAGTGCAAGTATTCCACTTGATTTTGCAAGGAATGCAAATGGTGCTGCAGATACGGCCTTGGCATATGCAGTCGGGTGATTGGCCACAAGTCCAAACCATCCACCGGCATTTGCCAGATCTGATGGGTTAACCGCACCTATAAATACGACCTGTAAAAGCACATATACAAGTATCCCTGTTAAAACTGAGAATACTGTGGCTATTGGTATTGACCTCTGTGGTGTTTTTGCCTCACCGCCATAGTCAAGGGCCTGCCTGAAACCAAGGAATGAGAAAACTATACCATCAGTTGAAACTGCCTCAAATATTAATGATGTGTTCCCTGTTGGTAAAAATCCACCCAGTGCAGGATTGGTGAAATTGGAGGAATGGAATACCAGAAATCCAAGCATAATTATGGTTACTGTTGGTATTATTAATTTCCACCATGTCATTCCTGTATTTGTCTTTCCCATTAATTTTACCCCTGCATAATTAAGACCAAAGAAACCAATTATCAATATTGCGGCAAGAACTATGCCAAGGCCACTTAATAATGTAACCGTTGCGGATGGATTAAGTGGGTTTGGGGCGCTGTATGCTAGGCTTGGTATATAGGAACTTGCATATGTTATTACTGCCTCAGCCTCTATGGTTGGAACTGATACTGCAGACAGAAAATAGGTCCATCCAAAGAACAAACCTGCAACCCCACCATGGGAATAATGGCCATACCTGCTAATTGCACCTGTACGCGGTATCATTGAACCAAGTTCCGCATAAACCAGTGCAATAAATAAGACAAGTATTCCACCTATCAGCCATGATAATGTTGCTGCAGGGCCTGTGGTACCCGCAGAGGCGGCGGCTGCAAACAACCATCCGGAACCTATAATACCACCAAGACTAAGGAAATACAAATCCCATGTATTTAAAGCTTTCCTTAATCTTTTATCCTGCTTCATACTATTTGCTATGACATTTTCTTCAGCTTTTGACTCAGCCATGTGAGAACATATAGCATTTATATATAAATTTTTCTTAATGCATATCGATTATTTGACTAAATTTTTTAAAAATGAATAAAAATTATGCAATTAAAATAGATTACTATAAATACAAAATTCTGGTTTCTACCATTGTTAAAATTGATTATATTTATATTGATGTAACCAATTATGTATTTATATATGAATGATGAAGAGAATAATGATGAAAATATAACAAGGGTAATTACGCCGAATAAGAAAAAAGGGGAAATATACGGAATTGTTGAGAAACTTTCAGGGGCATCAAGATTAACAGTAATGTGTGAGGATGGGCTTTCAAGAAATTGCAGAATACCTGGAAAAATGAAGAAAAGGATGTGGATTCGTGAGGGAGATCTTGTTATTGTAAAACCCTGGGATTTCCAAAACGAAAAGGGGGACATAGTTTATAGATATACAAGAACACAGGCTGCATATTTAAGCAGAAATAGGATGCTTCCTGAAATAATAGATGTATTCAATGAGCGATAAATCTGCACTTGAACAGTTAATAGATAACGACGAGTTTTCTAACAGGTTAAACCTGGATAGAAAAACATACGGATTGGTATTTGATAGAAGAACATTAAATGCTGTATACTATCTTATTAAGAAATATTCAATAGATTATGTTGATTTCCCAATATCCAGTGGCAAGGAATCTTTAATATTTAAGGTAGTTGGCATGAATAAAAAATCATATGCATTAAAAATATACAAAATGTCAACATTAAAGTTTTCAAATACCATGGATTATATAAAAGGCGATTATAGATTTGAAAAAGAGCGAATAAACAGAACCAATTTAGTATATATATGGGCACAAAAGGAGTATACAAATTTAAAGGATATGAAAAAATCAGGGATAAAAGTGCCTATTCCATATGGCTATTATAAAAACGCACTACTTATATCATATATAGGTACAAGAACAGAACCTGCAAAGCAAATAAAAAATATAGAAACAGATTTTAATGCACTTTATGAAAAAATAAAAACATTCATGCGGAAAATGTATAAAGATGCGCATCTTGTGCACGCAGATTTAAGCGAGTATAACATTCTATTTTACAGAAACAATCCTTACATCATTGATGTTGGGCAGTCAGTATCTGTGAAGCACCCAATGGCCCTGGAATTTTTGAGAAGGGATATAAAGAATATAAATAACTTTTTTTCAAGGAAAAATGTTAAATGTGATGATGAATATTTATTTAATTACATAACAGGTGATGTTAATGATTGAGGCAGGGAGTATAAAAGTCCCTGAAAATAGAGTTGCCGTCATAATTGGCAAGAATGGTTCGGTAAGAAATCAAATAGAACAAATGGGAGATGTGAAAATATTTATAGACAGCGAAAATAATACTGTAACTGTATATCAAAAAAAGGACCCGCTTAAGGCACTTCTGGCATTTAATGTTGTTCAGGCCATAGCCCGCGGATTTAATCCAGAAAAGGCAATGATACTCTTTGAGGAAAATATGCAGTTCATGGTTATTTCAATAAAAGAGTTTACAAATGGAAATACAAAAAGGGCAACAGAACTTAAGGGGAGAATTATAGGCAGGGAGGGCAGAACCAGGGATATAATAGAAACCCTCACAGGAACCTATATTTCTGTAATGGGCAACACTGTTTCAATAATAGGTGATTACATATCAATTCAGTACAGCAGGGAAGCAATAAATATGCTCCTTCAGGGTAGAAAGCACAAAACTGTTTACTCATATCTTGAAAAAAATGCGGGTGAATTAAAATTCAGAAAGATGGAAGAATCATTTTAATTAAAATTATTAAAGTTTATATTCCTTGCTGAAATAATGTAACAAAGCGGGGTGGGGTAGTCAGGAGATCCCGACGGGCTCATAACCCGTAGATCAATGGTTCAAATCCATTCCCCGCTATTCTATTCCAGTTTTTTTGAGTCTATGTAATTTATTATTTCCTTTATATCTGATTCAATTCCAGTTGTGCATGTTTTTATTCCATGTTTTTTTAATGTATCATCCGTTACCTTTCCTATTGGATAAATTTTAATTTTTGGGTTCGGGCAAACTTTTAAAAAAATTTCTGCCTCTAGCGATGAGGTTAATACTATGCCATCACAGTTTTCCATCCCGCAGTAGGAAGCAATATTATTCTCAATTATTCTCAGTGAATATATAAAAAATTCGGAGAAATTATAATGGTTTTCTCTTAAGAAATTGTAAATTATTTTATTTGATGCCGTGCTTCTAAAGAGGCCTATATATTTGTCCCTGTAATTTTTTAAAAGATTAATAATACCATATGAATCCCTTTCTTCAGGAATAATGGGATTGAAACCTTTATTTCTTATTTCCGCTGCGGTGCTGTTACCAATGGCAATGAATACTGGATCAATCTTGAAATAGATCATATAATATTTAAAAAAAACATCCGCCCCAAAGGAGCTTGTTAATACCACCACATCTGGGGGCATCTTTTTTATCCTCTCAGCAGTACTATAATCAGGTAAAATTGGATGCATTTCAGTTAAGGGTATATTAATTACATCAATGTTTTTTGTATTATAATTAACAACCTTGTTCTCCGGGCGTGTCGTAATTATGAATTTACGCGTAACCATATTCTTTTAGCACCTCCCTGATTTCATTATATCCTATGTTATTGTTAATGTAAAAAAAATCCCTGTAATCAGAATTTCTTAATGAATAGAACCTCATAAATATCTTGCCATTCTTTGATAGGATTCCTGCCGGTATTGAGCACCCCAAATTTAAATTCCTGACTATATCCCTTTCTATTAAAAAATTATTATATGTTTCCCCATCGTTTATTTCCCTGATTATATCAGAAAATACAGAGTCCTTCTTTGATACAACTGCTATAATTCCCTGATTTGCAGCAGGCACAAATTTATCCTCACTTAGCATAAAATAATTCTCATTAAGTCCTAGGCGATCATAGGCGGCCTTTGCAATAATAATGCCATCATAATCACCGTTTCTGTACTTTTTAATCCTTGTATCTATATTGCCTCTTATGTCTTTTATTGATAAACAGCCCTTAACTGCCTGTATTTCCTTTATTCTCCGCATACTTGATGTTCCGATAACTGATCCACATGGCATGGATTCCAGCGGTAGTTTTGATATGAATATATCATGGTAATCATCTCTTCTTAGGACACCACTTATTTCAAGATTTGGGTCTATTATGGATGGTATATCCTTGGCGCTGTGAACCGCAATATCGATTTTACCATCAAGTATTAAATTGTTAAGCTCATCAACGAAAACACCTGTAGTTGAGCTTCTATAGAGCGGTGTATCTGTATTTAGGTCACCCTTTGATGTGTAACCAAAAATTTCAACATCATGCCCTAGAGCCTCAAGCTGATTTTTCACCATTTCAGCCTGAATCATTGCAAGTTTACTTTTTCTTGTGCCCAGTCTTATGTTCATTTATATCCCTTTTTTATATCTTACAATATAATTTACAATTACTGTATTATTAATCATAATGACAATCTGTTAACAAGATAAGGTAATGATTTTTCATACCTCTTGCTGTTTCCAAAATGTCCTCCATTAAATTCTTCAAAGATATGATTTACACCATATTTCTCCATTTTTTTATGCAGAACATTCATACCTATAAATAGGCTGTACTCATCCTTGATTCCAACGTCCAGATAAATCGCATCCAGCTTTTTTAACTCTGATATATAATTATCAACATTCTTGGATGGATCGAATTTTAGCCACCTCTGCCATACATCATTGTTAAATCCTCCAGTTTCCAGATCAAATGGTAGTTCAAGTTTTAAATCTGTATTTTCATTATATGAATAAAATGCCGACATTCCAATAATATTTAATGTTCTAATATCATTATCGGTTAAATCATCTTTTAAACTTACCTCTTTTATGTATTCATTAAGTTTTTTATTTCTTAATTCCTTAAATGCAATTGGTATATCTGGAATGTAAACATATTCAAAACAGCTGTCACCAAAATGATTCGCAAATCCGCTTATTATGTCAGGATGCCTCACAGCAAGTGTATATGCACCAAAACCACCTGATGATTTTCCAAAAAGTGCCACCTTCCCTGTGTGAAACATATCAGAAATCTGTGGTATAAGGTCATTAATTATAAAATCCTCGTAATTACCAACTGCAGGTGAATTTATATACTGATTTACATGATATTTTGTTGAAAAATTTGGGTTAATTATTATTGAATTTCCAAGCAAATTTTTTTTATATAGTGAGTTTAATATTTCTGAAAAACGGTTGTGTAGTTTAGGCGTGCCGTTTAACCCTGCAAGTTCTATTAAAAGTGGTGCGCCATCAACAATTTTATCCGGATAAAATACCAGAACATCTCTATCGATATCATCATTTAGGTAATTGCCCTTCAGTGAGTCTCCATGCACCGTAACCATTTTTTGATTAAGCAACATATTTTCAATATTACTAAAAAATATTAGAACTATGTGATTTCAATGTAATAGTATTTTATTTTAAATATAATACTGTTTTTAATGAAAGAATGGTGTATAAAAGTTGATAAAAACAGCGCTGGCAAAATTATAAAAAAATTAAGGTCTGTTAATCTCATTTTAGATGAATGCATTATAGATCATGATGAGCAGTTTGTCTATATACCAGTAAAGAAGGATACAGGCAATTGCATTAAGCACGATTTTAAATTAAAGAATACACCTGAGAATATTATAAGGTCAAACCTGGGTTTAAGGGTTAACAATACCCCTAAATTTATAAAACTTGGTGATTCAATTATTTTTAATAAAAATCAACGTGTGAATAAAAGAATTGCAGAGGTATACTGCAATGCATATCATGCAAAAAACGCCTATATTTTTACCGGTAAGATTAAGGGGAAAATGCGAATACCCTCAATTAAATTTTTATGCGGGAAGAATGAGGATACCATTATAGTTGAAAATGGTGTTAAATATGCATTAAACCCGGCAAAAGTAATGTTTTCACCTGGAAACATAAATATAAGAACAGAGATGGGCAAAATTGATTTTAAAGATAAAACTGTTATTGATATGTTCTGTGGCATTGGTTATTTTTCAATGCCTGTACTCAAATACGGCAATCCAAAGAGATTGATTGCATGTGATATTAATCCCGATTCAATAGAATATTTTAAGAGAAATCTAAAACTGAATCGTATTATTTATGAACCTGAAATATTTTTAGGTGATTCCCGGGCAAAATGTCCTGATGTGAGTGCCGATTATATAATAATGGGAAATTTTGAATCACCAAAATTTTTAGCGCAGGCTTTAATCCATAGCCATAAGGGCACATTACTATCCATGCATTTTTTGGAAAGGAGAGAAAAAATAAAAAGACCAGAAGAAATAATTAAAAATGCAAGAAGGCTAGGATATATAATATCCGTGAAAAATATAAAAATAGTTAAATCTGTTTCTCACGAACTTGTGCATGTTAATTCATTATTTCAGGTATATAATTGTTTATGATTTTTTATAATCTAAGCAGGTATAAATACAAATCATCACTTAAAGTTTTGATAGAATGAATTCTAATGAATATCTATACCGCTTCCGGCCATTAATGATATGTTAAAATTAAGAAATAATAACATAAAAGACTGAATAAATTTTTTGTTAAACATTATGGCATATACTTCATCAAAACCTATTTATATACTTATTAAATTCTATATATGGGCTTGGTGAACCAATGCTAAATATAGATATTTAAAAATGTTTAGCCAATATCTATTCATGGTCATTTAAGAAGCAACTTAAGCCTAACATATAAAATATAAAATAAATATAAGCTGGAGGAATGAATAATGGTTGATTCAGATATAGCACTTCCCGGAGACATCATAGCTAAAGAGGAGGAATACCTCCCCGGGAAGAACACAGAACCATACGATGGCAACATTGTTGCTACCAAGCTGGGGAGAATAGTTAGGGATGACAAAAACCTTACAATATCGGTTGTTGGCAGTAATAAAAAGACACCCATTGGCGTTGGAAGCATTGTGTATGGCAAGGTTATAAAAATAAATGGTAAGGACGCAATTATACAGCTTTATGCTATTAACGAGGGGGGGAAATTGCACCCAGTGGATCATGAGGCAAAATTAATGCTTCCTGTGCAGGGCAAATCCGGATATACACATATAATCTCCCTTGGAGACATAGTTAGGGCAAAGGTAACATCTGTTAAACCCATTTATGTTACAATTTTTAATACCGATCTTGGAGTTTTAAAAACAAGATGCCTGATATGCCGCAATGAACTTATATTGAAAAATAATGTGCTTTACTGTACCAACTGCCAGAGAATAGAAACAAGAAAGATAGCCAGTGATTATGGAAATATAAATATAAGTGGTGATAATTGTGAAAGAAGTTGAGAAGGTAAAAAATATGCAGGAGTTAACGAAAGAGGTCACTGACATGAGGAAGGAGCTTGAAAGCTTAAAGGAGGTCCTTAGCGGACTGATACAGGTTATGATGGATCATAATGATCAATTTAATGATGAAGATGAGTATAATTGAGGTGAAAAATTATGGCACTATTACCAATGAAAATGCTTGAGGAGAGTCTGAACAAAAAGGTATCGCTATTGCTAAAAGACAACAGAACACTTGAGGGTATTCTGACAGGTTATGATGAATACATGAACATGACACTGGACGACGCTGAAGAAAATGGAGAGACCCAGAGAAAAATTGGAAAGGTTGTTATCCGAGGCAGCAATGTTGTAAGGATAACAACAAAATAATTTTTTAAAAAGATTATATAATTTATTTTAATAGGTGTGCATGCCTAAAAAAATAGAGGATAATCATTATATTTTCGGATTTGCACATGCAGGATTTTACAAAGATATTAAATTTCCCGCACTTATTGAGACCACATCTGATGAATTTAAATCCAATTCAGATTACATTGAGGTACTTGGGGAAAGAATGGATAAAAAAATATACTATCCCTCATTTCTTGAAAAATCTTCTGAAATAGTTACCGGCAATATAATAACAGCCATAAACGGAATAGAACTTCTTCAGAGGCCTTCGAAGTTTGCTGATTATATAATCAATTTAAGGGAGAAATATGGTTACAGCAAATTAATATACCTTCAGGGCGTGTCAGATCCATATTTAATACCTGTTTTGGTTTACATGGGAATTAATATTTTTGACGACATCTACATTAGAATGGAGAGTCTTGATGGAATAAAATATTCAATGACAGGAAAGTCCAGGGTTGATTATGATCCTTTGAAAGATAACATTGTATTTGTTAAAAGTATGCTTGAATCATTATTTGATTCAATACGGGATGGAACATTAAGGGAGGTTGTTGAAAAAATTCAAATATCAAGTCTTGCCCTTGAATTGCTAAGGATAATGGACGAAAAATATTATAAAAATATGGAAAATATATTTCCCACGATAACACCATATATTAAGGCCAACAGTATTGAATCACTGACAAGGCCAGATATAGTTAGATACAGAAATAATATAGAAAATTATGAAAAACCTGCTGGTAGAAATATAGCATTAATATTGCCATGCTCTGCAAAAAAACCATACTCATTATCAAAAACCCATCAAAAAATCATACAGAAAATATCAAAATTTAGAAAATATTTGCACGAATTAATTGTAACCTCACCGGTTGGGCTTGTCCCAAGAGAACTTGAAAACAGTTATCCTGCAAGGTTTTATGATATACCTGTTATAGGTTTATGGTATGAGGATGAGAAATTAATGATGAAAAACCTATTAAAAAATTATCTTAAAAAAAATCAATATGATTACATAATTGGATATTACCCAGATGACCTTAATTTTATCTCGGACATTCTGCCAGAAAATTCAACTGTAATAAATGGAAGGGTAACAGATGATTCTAATCTCGATAGACTTTATATTGAACTGGAAAAAATAACAAAGACATCAGAAACAAGGGGAAATGTATTCAATGATTATATCTCTGTATTAAAATATCAGTTTGGTGGCTGGATATATGATTATGTTAAAAATCTTAAACTTGTCAATAATTTTCACCAGGATATGCTTGTAAACAACGGTAAGGTTTATTTTGTTTTTAATCAGCAGTCAGGTAAATTCACAATTACAAAAAATTCTGCACCATTTTTTTTAAATGCCAATAAGTTCATTGTAAGCATAGAAGATTTTAAACCCACATCATACGTTTATTCTATGGGGATAAATAATGCAACCGATGATATAAAACCATATGATGAGGTTGTCCTTGTTCATAACAATGAAATACGTGGTGTGGGAACGGCATTAATGCCAGCAAGCGCCATGATTAATCTTAATGAGGGTATGGCAGTAAAGGTTAGAGGCTAAAAATTATAATATATTTTAATATAGACTGTCATGGATATACTCATTAAAAATGGTATAATAATAACACAGGACGACGAACGAAAAATATTCAAAGGAAATATAGCAATAAATGGAAATTTAATAACATATGTTGGAAAAGAAATGCCCAGTGGGAATTTCGATAGTATTATAGATGCAACAGATAAACTGGTTTTGCCGGGGTTTATTAACACCCATACACATGTAGCCATGACAGGATTTAAGGGGCTACTTGATGATATGGAACTTAATGAGTTTCTAAATAAAACATCGGAACTTGATTCAAAAAGGACAGACGATGGGATATTTAACTCATCATTGCTTGGAATATATGAAATGATTAATGGTGGCATAACCTCATTCCTTGATTTATATTACTCAGAGGACATCATAGAAAGTGCTGTTAAAAAAACAGGAATAAGGGCCTATCTTGCATGGGCAACACTCGACAGGGAATTTACAACGCAGAAGGGGGAACCTGTAAATAATGCAGAAAATTTTATTAAGCAAACCCACGCAGACACCGTAAAGCCACTAATAGGCGTTCAGGGGATTTATGTATCATCTGATGAAAATTATTACCGCGTAAAGGACATATCAAAAAAATATGGGGTAAAAATTCATACACATCTTTCAGAAACCCGGCAGGAAGTTTATGATTTTGTTAAAAAAAATGGGGAAAGGCCTGTGGAGCATCTTTATAAAATAAACTTTCTTGACGATAATGTTATAGCAGCCCACACGGTTTGGGTAACATTAAATGAAATTAAAATGCTGGCAAAAAGTGGAACAAAGGTATCATGGAATGCAGTAAGCAATGCAAAGCTCGCATCCGGTGGTACAATGCCTGTACCTGAAATGATTGCCAATAATGTAAATATATCCCTTGGAACAGACAGTTCAGGAAGCAATAATTCATTGAATATGTTTGAGGAAATGAAATTTTCATCTCTGATGATTAATAATGATAGATGGAATGCAGACACTGTTAAATCGCAACAGATACTTGATATGGCTACCAGAAATGCTGGTAAGGCCCTTGGTGAAAATATAGGCATATTAAAGCCCGGATATCTTGCAGATTTAATAATAATCGATGGGCGTGCAGTTAATATGATCCCATCCAATGAAAATAACGCAATTAATAATATCATATTTTCTGCGACACCTGAAAATGTTAGGTTTGTCATTGTCAATGGCAGGATTTTAAAACATGATGGGAATATACCCGGATTTGATCCAGAAAAATTTGCAAGGCTTAATTATTTATAAATTTTTTATGGGCTTTAAATATAACAAAAATCAGTTTTTATATTCAAAAGTAAAATATAAAAATATATAAAGGCTTAAAATATTAACCTGTGATTAATTATGAGTTGGACTGAAGCTGAAGTACGTGAATTAAAAGTAGGAAGATACATGTTAATTGATGATTCACCCTGCAGAATAGTTGATATTACAATGTCTAAGCCAGGAAAGCATGGTGAGGCTAAAGGGCGAATTGTTGCAATTGGCGTTTTTGATGGACAAAAACACAGTGTAGTTTATCCGGTTAAGCATAAGGTAAAGGTTCCAATAATTGTCAAGAAGAACGCGCAGGTGCTATCGATAACAAATAATGAGGCACAGCTTATGGACACAGAAACATTCGAGACCTTTATTATACCGCTTGATCCTGAGGACATTGATAAGGTAAAACCAGGAATGGAGGTGCCATATTGGGAGGCAATGGGAAAGAGAAAAATCATGCTGCAGAATTGAGCAACCATTTTTCTCATCTTAAAATTGCAGATGCAATAGAAAATTACGAGGATTCAAAATATGTTATTTTTGGGGTTCCCTTTGATAATACATCAAGCTACAGACGTGGTTCTAGACTTGCACCGAATTCCATAAGAATTGCATATGATAACCTTGAATCGTTTGAGCCAAATTATGGTATAGATTTAACACAGTGTAAAATCTCTGACCTTGGGGACCTTCCTGTTTACGAGGATGTTTCCTATGTACTTAGTGAGGTTGAGGATGTAACAAGAATTATTTTTAATGATAGAAAAATACCTGTAATGATTGGCGGTGAACATTCAATTACCGTTGGTGCACTAAGGAATCTTAAGGATGTATCAATGGTAATAATTGATGCGCATTCAGATTTTCGTGACTCCTATTTTGATAATAAATATAATCATGCATGTGTAACAAGGCGTGCCCTTGAAATACTGGGCCCAAATAAAATAATTTCTGTCGGTACAAGATCCACCTCGCTTGAGGAAATCACATCGCCTGACTATAAAAATGTAAGATTTATAACAGCAAATGAGGTGCGCGAATCTGGAATATCAAATGTTATAAGCGAAATTAAAAACAGCATATCTGATAGTGTTTATTTCTCAATAGATATGGATGGCATAGACCCTGCATATGCACCAGGCGTGGGAACACCTGAACCATACGGTCTTTCCTCAGTGGATGTGAGGTCGATATTAACATCAATTTCAGATAAAATTATAGGTTTTGATATTAATGAAATGACACCACTGTATGACAATGGAAACACCTCAATGCTTGCCGCCAAGCTTATACAGGATTTTATTGCAAGCAGGGAAAAAGCAATTCTAAATAAAAATATTAAATAAATTTTTACACAATGCCTATCCTTGGCCATTGAAATAAAAATATGATTTTTATCTTTATAATGTAAATTATTATAAAAATTAATGCCAAAAATTTTGAATTATTTATATGCCAAGTTTACCTGAGAGCTCCTTGCCCTTGGTAATAACAACATGGCATGGTGTGGGCAGCTTTATGGAAGCCTTTTTTAAAGCCTCCTTTAATAATTTTGCATTTGCAGCATCAACCCTTGCAACCATAATTATCTCTCCAGGGTGAACCCTTGCGGCAGTACCAACTGGCCTTCCAAAGGCAAGCCTCATACCGCTTGATATCCTATCTGCACCAGCACCTGTGGCCATTTTATGCTCTCTTATGACCTGATGTGGGTATGGTCTTATATGGAGGAAATATCCGGATGCACCAACAGCATCCAAAAGCTTTCTGTTTACCGATATCCTTGCAGCCTCAAGGGCTGTATGCCTTATCTGGCATGCCTCATCTGCAATTAGCTGCATTTCTATATCAAAGTCCTTTTTCTGGTTTCCCTGCACAAATGTTGTTATCTTGGGATATGGAACCCCACCCATAAACTCTTTTCTCGTGTATGCTGGACCGGAAATTTTTGAATACATTCTTGCTGGTTTAGTTACCATAATAATCCATTCATAAATTCAAATAAATATAAAAACATTTATAGTATTTAAAAAAGTTATCTTTTGACATTTCCGTACTGATTTATCACTATGTTATATGGACCATCCGCATCAGCAGGAATTACATTGCCGCATTTAACACATTCAAGTGAAAAATCATCATTTATTTTAAATTCAACACCGCCACAGTTGCTGCACGCACTCCTTACCCATAGTTTTTCAGGATTCATTGAATTAAGCCTTCTTAATATTTCCGCATTCTGCGGATTTTCATTAATATTATTGATGGTGTTATTTTCCGCATCAATATTCTTATCATTACCGTTCCTGGAATTTTCCTCTGCCATTTTTTTATTCCTTTCCTCAATGGTTTTTGCATACAGCATGGTTATGCTATACAGACCAAGAAATGCCCATATCAGGAGGAAAAAGGCAATTATATAAGAAATCACATTGTTGGAACCAAAAAACGATTCTGCCAGTTCCAGTCCTGATGAGGTAAAGCTTACCAGCAATGCCCTGAGCATGCCAAATCTCAAATAAATATAGGTAAGTATGAGTGTATTAATATATATTAGAGTTGTTTCATATATATTATAATTGGTAATAAATACCGAAATACCTGCAGCAATTATCATGATTACAGGAATTAAGGGTTTCACGTTTTTATACGGAAATAAAAATGAATTAACACTTAATTTTTTTGATATTATCATATAAATAATTAAAATAATGGAAACCGGTATTATTTCAAGAAATATGATTTGAAAAACAGAGCTTACTGAAAATATAAAATTCTGGACTCCAAAACTGTATTTATAAACTGCAGAACTTGAAATTTTTGGGTATATGGTTTCTATTATAAGCGAAGAAAACATTAAAATCATGATGTAAACTGAAAAAAATATGTAGAAATTTTTATTAATGTCTGCATCAAAGCTCGATGATATATTTAACTTTAAAAAAATCGTGGAGAGAGATGCAAATATGAGTATAATGGATATTATAAGAATAATATAAACATCTATTGTGCTCACCCTTCCATAGAGGTAATAGTAAGCAGGTGATATGTGGCTTATTGAATGTGCACTTAAAAATGTTTGAGGCATAAGAAAAAGAAAGAATCCAAAGGCTATCACTATGCCTATCCAGGCAAAGGCCCTGTTAATTCTGTCTATTATTGTTATTTCATCCATTTATATCCAAATAAATATAATTAATAATTATTTCAATGTTATTGTGAGCCTTTTGTCAAGTTTTCCCTTAACCATTGAAGTCTTAAATTCCACGGTCCCTATTTCTCCAGTTGACTTGACATGCAGGCCATAATCAGCCTGCAATGGAAGTCCGGATATATTAACCACACGCAACTTTTCATCCTGAGGAATACTTCCTGTTGAGAATCCAAACATTTGTTTATCTATTGAAAACTCATTATTGTCTGCATACTTAATTTCAACCGGAAGATTTTGCTTAATTATCCTATTTGTTTCATCAATAAGCCTGTCAATTATGTCCTGCTTTATATTATCTATGTATATATCTATCCATGCATAGTTTTCATAGGTCTGGCTGATGCGTGATTTTGCATTATAAAATTTAAAGGCCAGGCCACCTATAATAAATAATGCAGTTCTGTACCTCATGTGGTTATATCTTATATTCCAGTCTATGCTTTGATGTATATTTACTCCATCAAGATTTTGTGGATATGTATCTAGTGAAATAAGGTGCACCAGCTGTCCATCCTCCCAGACATCCACTATGGAATATTTCTTTCCCTCTATTTCTATTTCTCCCTTGTCATTCTGCTGGCCATATGATGTGGGATAAAAAACTGTTTTATCCACTGTCAGATCAGTAAACTCAACAGTAACGGCCTTACTGTCGCATTCTTTTAAGTATGAATCTTTTAAAAATAATTTCTCAGTTTCCATTATTACTTAAGGGCATTTTTATATATAATATTATTTTTCATTTTCTTTATTGGAATTTATAAAGAATTCTGGAATATATCACTCTATTTACGTTTATATCTGTTAACTTTTTCCTAATCTTTCCATCCAGATAGGATGAATTGAAATCACTAAATGTTATATTTTCATAAAATATGTCCATTAAAATTAATCTTTCAGGGCTTGCGAGAAAAACGCTGTTGATTTTAAATGCAAATGGATCCAAATCCATTTCATAGTATCTCATCGCAAAACCCATTATCGCCCTGATCTGGTGCCATATAAAACTCCTGGCATAAAAATTAATGATAAAAAAACCATTGTGCTGGTAGTAATCTATTTTTTTTATTGTTCTTACAGTGTTTCTGTAGTCTTTTCTGGAGAAATTTCTAAAATCATGTGTGCCCTCAAATTTTCTTAGCATTACCATAAATTTTTCAATATCATAGTCCCCATCCAATACGTATGAATATTTTTTTAATGTGCAGTATCTGGGATTAAAATATTCACTGAGTCCTGCATACTGGTAAAAATACATGTCTTTTATCTGCGAATTTAAAATTTTTAAAATTTTAATTATATCAATTTTGGATTCTATGAGAAAAACATTGCCCGCCGCGGATACATATTTGTCTGTTCTTGCCGCACTTTCCATGTTATCCGAAATATTATGCGATTTTAATACGTTAATTATGGTGTTTTCCACGCTATTTTCCCCATTATTTCTCTGAAAGCCGCAAAATTTTTTTCCATCATATCCATATTTTATTAAATAATACATTGTATGATAATTATTTTTATTTAATTATATTTTTTAATTTTTAATTATTAAAAAATTATTGTGAAAATTAAATTAACATTTTAAGAATCCATTCATGGAATTAGGAAAACTTTATATTATGGCTTAATTTAATCTACACAATGGCTGTTCCTTACAGAATCACAATTAGGGTTTCCGAAGATCTGGTAAAAAAACTTCAGGATATAGTTAACCGTGGTAAATATGACACAATTTCAGATGCCATTCGGGAGGCTATAAATGACTTCATAAAAAAGAATGAAGAAAATCCTGTAAGTGATGTGGATGTAAAATTACCTGGAAAAATCTATTCAATTTTAGAGGAAGAGGTTAAAAGTGGAAATGCAGTTTCAGTTGAGGATTTAATAAGATTTATTTTAAGGGAATATGCAAAAAGTAAAACCAAAAATTAAATAAAATATTAGTATTCCAAAGCAGTATGGTTGTAATAAGGGAATCAGAAAATGAACTTTTAAGCATTCTTGGGGAGACTTATAAAAATAAGCTTTTTGATTATGCAAATATTATTGGCTATTCTATAGAGGAAGATGGTAATGAGATCAGAATAGAATTTAATCCAGACCGCCCTGATCTATTCTCCTTTTTTGCACTTAAGGAAAATATGAAAATTTATTATGATAATAATTTTAGGATAAAGGGGATACTTGGCCAATCCGACATAAAATTAATACCAGACAATAATGTATTAAAGGTTAGGCCATATGTTCTTGCCTTTGTGGCCTCGGGTGGTAAAATTGGTAAAAATGTCAGCCATATTATAGAATATCAGGAGAGGCTTCATGAGACCATAGGCAAATCAAGGAAAAAGGTGGCCATAGGCATACATGATCTTAATAAAATAAAGCCCAATTTTAAATATACTATTATTGATTCTAATAAAATTAAGTTTACAACATACGATGGTTTTACCGGTACGGCAGATGAAATAATAAAAAATCATGAAAAGGGAACAGAATTCTCAGGCCTGCTTCCGGATAAATCAAAGGTTCCTTTAATATTGGATTCTGAAAATGATGTAATGTCAATGCCACCTATAATTAACGGCATAAAATCAAAAATAACAGAGGATACTGAAAGGTTCTTTTTTGATATAACAGGAACCGATTATAATGCTGTTAGAAATGCATTCTTCCTTTTAGCCTATGAAATGTCATACCTTGGTTACCGCATTTATAGCTGTGATTCAGGCATGGGAACTAAAAAAATGCAGGAGCTTCATAATTTTGATTTCAGGGAAATAAAAATAAAAAGTAAGGACATCAAAAATGTAATGGGTTTTATACCAGAAGACCCAATAATACTGCTGAGGAAAATGGGCTATCGCTGTGAAATCTCAGCAGATGGTTATAAAATAAATGTTCCAGGCAACAGAATTGATGTGATGGGGCCTGCCGATATTGTTGAGGATATTGCAAAGTCATATGGATATGATAACATTAAGGAAACAAAACTAAAAACATGTGGTATTGGAAATCCATATGCTGAAAACGAAAATCTTGATCTCATCAGGGAAATAATGACATCCATTAATTATCAGGAAATAAAAACATTTGTCATTAATTCAAAATCGTTCTATGAATCCTTTGGATACCATGGCGGTGTCTATGTCCAGAACCCAAAAAGCCTGGATTTTTCTGTAGTAAGGGATAGGCTGCTTCCTGGGATGATGGATTTTTTGGTAATTAATAAGAGGAGAAAGCTGCCATTTAAGATTTTTGAAATAGGTGAGGTTATTGATAATATCTTTCAGCACACGCATTTATGCACTGTTTATGTTAACACCACGGCATCATATTCTGATATTTTTCAGGTTATAAATTATTTAAACAAACGTGTAAATAATTATAAATTAACAGTAAAACAGTACAGCACAGGAGAAATAATACCGGGACGCGGGGGGCAGGTCTTTATAAACAATGAATATGTTGGACTTATTGGGGAATTAAATCCGGATATAATTACAAGATTTGGTTTGAGTGTACCAGTATCATTTTTTGAAATAGATATTGGAAAAATGCTTAGTTTGTGATCACATCATTTTGAAAATTTTTTTTATTTTTTCTTCAGACAATAAAATTCCCATGCTGTTTGCATAATCCTTTAACTGGTCTATGTCAAATTTTATGCTGTAATTATATCTATGAATGGATTTTATTACATTATCATAATCTATTGATGTTTCCCTGCTTATAATTTTAACTGCACGCCCATCTATATTTTCATTGGATTTATAGGCATTCATTATGGATTCTAAAATTTGATTATTCTTGGAATAAAATTCTTTGCCTGCTGAAATAAGGCAGCATGGCCTGTCGTCCAGCAGATCATGGTAATCTTTTTCCCTTTTTCTGCCTTTACATTCTATAAAACTGGCAAATGGTTCCCATATAGCAATATACCTGAATTTAAATTTTAAAAAATCTAACATCCCAGTTTTAGGATTTTTATAAAATGATATATTATTATATTTATTCAACATCATGAAATTTCTGGATAATAGCATCATAGAAGATATGTCAGAGGTTTTTATCTGGTCAGAATCAAATTTATCATTTGAGAATATGCATGAACCACCTGATGCAACAGGGCCTATTATAAAATAATTATCCTTTGTTATGGCATATATTATCTGGGAAACTGCTGGAGATAGCGATATTTCAAGCGCATTATTCTCCATAGCATTCATCATATCGACAGTGTTGTTAAAGGAGATAACCTGTATATTTAAGTTAAGGGAATCAGCAACTGAAAAAGCCGCAGAGAGGAATTTTACATACTCTGAGGATTTTAAAATACCAATTCTTATATAATTCTCTATATGCCCGGGATAATATGCCTTTAACCAGATTTTTTTAATCAGTTTTCCACAATTTTTTTTGATGATTATATTTTTTGAAATCATCTCTGACAGTGTTTCGGAGATATGTGATTTTGAAAAATTAAAAAGGGTTTCCATCTCATACTGCGCCATACCGTTGTATTTTCTTTTTTTAAGTTCGGATATTATGATTTTTTTGAGACCTTTATCCATTAATAAAAATTATTTTTTTAAATTTAAATTTATTGAAACTTTATGTATAAAAAATCAATATGGTGCCATGGGAGATATTAATTTGCCAGAGGCTGTAATGCAATCATTCACATCAATAGGGCCCATGCTGGATTTTATAGCATTATTTTCTGTTATTGCAGTGTATTCAGGAACCCTGCTTCCATTTGTTATATTATTCTCATTCCTTTTATCATATTTTACATTATATACGGTATATTCATTATCCGGGTTATTTATAACCAACGGAGGTTATTATTCCTATGTAGGTCATATACTTGGCAAGGATTGGGGAATTTTTATTTTCCTGATTTATTTTGGTTACTCTGTTTTGACGGTTCCCAACATAGCAAACTTTATATCTGGTTTTGCCTCAAATATACTGTCAATATATAATTTCAATAACAATCATTTTATTTATATATTAATTTTAATATTTATATTACTGGTTTACATAACTGTTGGAAGCGGTATAAAAAAATCGATAAAATATACATTTATTGCCGGCATTCTGGAAATATCATTTATAATACTTTTAAGCATCATATTTATATTAACAGGAAGAAACAGTATAGGCGATTATAAAATTAATTTCCATTTAAACCAGTTTTTCTTTGGAATAATTTTCGGAATTCTGGCATTTTCAGGTGGTGGTTCAAGCATATTTTTATCTGAAAAAACAAACAATGCGAGGAGAAACACACCAAAATCACTTTTTATCTCATTTACAATTTCAGGGATTATTATGACAATATCCGCATTTTCTCTTTTATATGCCATTGGCAATCATGGTATTTTGGAATATTCTATAAATTCCTTTTATATTGTATCGTTTATTAAAGAAAGATATGGACCTATTTTTTTAATGATATTCTCATTTTTTGGTATTTTAAGCGGTTTCAATTTAAGCGTTTCCTATCTTAATGCATTTGTCCACATGTTCCCTAGATTTCAGTCGGATTTTGGCTTTAATAAATATATGGGTGAAAAAAAATTATTATTTATTATGTTTATTATAACATCAGTAATATCAATATCAACAACATACATTGCCGGGCCATTTACCTCATTTGTAATAATAGCAGGAGTTATAAGCTTTTTTTATATAATTATTCATATAATATCAAACATATCGCTTTATAAGGCCAGAAGAAAAAATATGATAATTCCAATGATTTCTTCAATATTGCTAACAATTGCATTCATAATAAGCTTTATAAGCAACACGGGTTTTTTCATTGTAATAAATTATGCTGTTTTGGTTTATCTATTAATTTCTGTAATTTCAATAATATATATTAAGCGTATGAAAAATACAATTTACAAGAAAATAAAGTTTGAACATCTTAAGGTATAAAGTGTATAAGTAAATTTTTATATAAAGATTTGATTGGAGGATACTGATTATGGCTATTAAAAATAAAATTAAACAGAAGATTATAGAGCATCCCGAGTTTCCAGTTCTAGCTATACTGCTTGCCATCTACCTTTTTATGGCAAATTATTTTGCCTATCCGGTTGCCTTTGATTACCCATTCTTAAACACATCAGGTGGTAGCGACCCGTACTTTAATTATTATGTTATTAATTATATATTAACCTACCATAAGCAATTGATTTATACAAAAATTATAAACTATCCGGTAGGTACATACAATTACAGGCCTCCATTTTATATGTGGAGCGTTGTATTTGCATCATATATATTCTCTCCATTTGTGGGTCTCAGTAAGGCCGCATATTTTGCATTTTCAGAATCCGATGCCTTCTATGCAGCCTTATTAATAATTCCGGTATATTTAATCACCAAGGAAATATTTGGGAAAAAGGCCGGATTAATAGCTGCATTCCTGTACACAATAATGCCAAGCAATCTTACAGCCGGCATACTTACTGATGACAGGGCACATACACCAGAACTCATATTTGCATTCCTTGCAATTTACTTTTTTGAGATGGCTGTGAAAACTGCTGGAAAATATAATATTATAAATAGACTGACAGATTTTAAATCATATATCCCATCCATTAAAAAATATTTTATGGAAAATCAGCTGGCAACAGTTTATTCATTGCTGGCTGCTGTATCTCTTGGTGCATTGATCAACTTCTGGCAGGGTTTTCCATATATAGAGGTTATAATACTTATTTATGTGGCAGTACAGTTAATATTTAATTTATTTACCAAAAGACCAACAGGATATTTAACATATCTGACAATATTTTTCATAGCATTTTCATTCCCGTTTGGATATTATTACTATGATATGACCCACATGCTTATGCCATGGTTTTATCCGCCACTTATTATGGGCATACTTATAATAGGTTTTGGTTTTGTAATTAATATTATTGGTAGAAAACCATGGATAATCACAATACCATCAATTATTATTGCAAGTGCCCTTGGCCTTCTTATTTTAGCCAAGGTTAATCCTGTTATTCTAAAGGAATTAATTACCGGTGATGGTTATTTTGTCAAATCAAGGCTGTACTCAACAATTGCCGAGGCTGCAGCACCTCCGCTTGGATTCTACATAGCAGGCTTTGGACCAGGTGTATTTCTCCTTGGCATAGCAGGAATACCGTATATTTTATATAAATTTATTAAGACCAAAAGCGATGCGATGCTTTCAATTATAATATTTTCTATATTCTCAATTTTCATGAGTTTTGAGGCTGCAAGATTTAACATAACAGCAGCACCGGCATATGCCATTCTTGGTGGTGGGGCATTAATTTATTTTGAGGGCCTTTTAAAGGCAGGGGAAAACCAGGCAAAGGCCAGACACAATTCAATGAGAAAGAGGATAAAAACAAATATAACATGGTTGCAGGCCTCATTTGTGGTTATAGTTATACTTGTTTTAATAATACCTTCTGGAATGGGCGCAGTTTCAGCAGCGGTGCCTGACAATACAGCGTCACAGTATAATAGTAATATAAATTCATCCATCCCGTCATTTCTGAGACCAAATTCAACAGATTATTTTGGTAACTATGGTTTTGGCGTTGTTAATTCAACGTCTCCATTATCAGAATCATTCATCTGGCTTGCATCACAGGATTCCAATTTACCGGCAAATGAGAGGCCAGCATATTTATCATGGTGGGATTATGGTTTCCAGGAGGCCCTTCAGGGAAAACATCCTGCTGTGGCAGATGATTTTCAGCAGGGATATGTTTCTGCAGGGCAGGTCCTTTTAGCACAGAATCAGAGTGATATAGTGGCATTATTTATAGCACGCGATCTGGAAACTCCAGGTGCATTTACCAGCGGGCATTTTAATAGTACTGTTTATTCAACATTAAAATCATATTTTGGCACATCTGAGGCCAATAATATAACATACATTTATAAAACTGTAAGGATAGATAATAAAATACCATCAAATTATACCAAGCTACTTTCAGAGCCTGCATATGGAGGGCATCAGGTAAATGTTACAAATCCTGACAACGCTTATCATGCATTGATTATGGGTGAGCTGGCAAGCAAATATTCATTAAATAAACTTGTTAATGCATATGCGACACTTGAATTGGATACCGGATCCAAAATATCATATATACAGATAGACCACGGTTTATTCCCATTTAGTGGTTCTGATCCCGGCATATTCTATGCGCCTGCGTATCTTACAGACACCCCAACATATGATGCCCTTGGAGAAATAGTGCCAACAAATTACTATAATATATTTGCAGTTACAAGCAGCGGTACATATCCACTTAATAAACTGCCACAGGGTGCATCAGTAATAACATACGATATTTCATACGCACCTGCATTTTACAATTCCACAATATACCGTGCCTTTATAGGATACTCACCATCAGATGTGGGTGAGGTAAATGGCATACCAGGTATAAATTATGGTACGGGTGCCAGTGCTAAACCTGCATTTAATATGAGTCATTTTGAACTTGTTTATTATGCCTCATTATGGAGCCCGTATAAAAATTCAACAAAGGACCTTCAGTTCATACCAATACAGGAGGCATACCAGTACAAGCAGGAACATAAGGGTACCGTTTACCTGCTTCCACCTATTAGCGATGTTTATAATGTGGAGGACCCAATAATAGAGTACTTCCCCGGGGCAAATATAACAGGTAATATTCTTGGATACTCCGGGTCAGCCTCCGGGATACATGTAACACTTCTGGATCAGTATGGAATACCACATGAGGTTGTTACAACAAACAGTTCAGGGACATATAATCTTGTTGGCCTGCCGGGAAATGATACCCTGGTCTTCAGTACAGGGTCAATAAACAATTATACACTTGAGGGTTCAAACATAATTGCGGAAAAAACTGTAAATGTTACAATGCAGGAGGCTGAAGACCCATATACAATAAATCTGGGCAGTTTTAATATAACGCATAATGATATAAGTGGAAGTGTATCTGTTAAAAATGTAACAGGAACACAGAAAATAACAAGTGGCGTACTTTATTTCAATAATTCAGCACATAAATACTCACAAAAGGTATACATATCAAATGGGAAATACAATGTTACAGATTTAAGGAATTATACATACAATGTAAGCGTAACTAATAATTCCACAAAAATTACATATACGAACTTTACATCGTTTACACCCCCACTGGCCAAAAACATTACAAAGGATTTTACTGTGAATATGGACAATCTCACTGTTTTTGTAAATTCTGGTGGTTATGGTCTTTCCAATTTTACCATAGATGTTTATAATAAAACTGGAAATAAAATTTATACCAATTATACGGATAAAAATGGAGAGTTGAGTATAGGCTTAATGCCAGGTAATTATACAGTTAAGGCAAGTGAAAAAGAGAATGGAATATATGCCAATAACACCAGTTATTATAATACCACATCATGGGATAATTTCAAAATCTTAAACATGGTTCCTGAAATAAATAATATGGTTAAGGGTAATTACACTGCAAATATTAATCTAATTGGAAATCTGAGTAGCTTAAACAATGTTAACGTCACACTGGAAGGGTCCAATGGCAGGTATTATAATTTAACCTCCAATAATGAAGTAAATATAACATTACCGTCAGGTATATACCGTATATCAGCATATTCATCAGGCTATTATATAAACCCTTATAATAATACAATAATATTAAATGGCACATCAGAATTCAACATTACCTATACAGACATTAAAAAGATTTATAATTATACATTATACCCTGTAAATGGAACTGATTATGCCATGATAAATGGATCATATTACGTTGTTCCATTTTATCTCAACAATACAGGAAATACAAATATAACTGTAAATGTAAATATTTCAAACAGTAATGTGCTTAATAAAACAGATAAAATAATGGCAACATTTGCAAACGGCAAAAATTATACAACTATAAACATACCAGAAAAAACAAATATGACATTATATGTGTATTTAAAACCCGCATCGGGAATTAAAATACAAACATACGATAAAATAGATATAAACAGTTATTATGATGATAAAATAATGCATAATGCAACCGTATCGCCTGAAGTCCAGAACATTACGGCCAGCGGTGTTGGTTCATCTGGCCATGGTGTTTTAAATAACTATACAAAAAACCCTGTTGACACATTGTATATTGGAATTGGGATTATACTTGGGGCCATGCTTATAGGTCTAATTGGATCAACAGTAAGATCTAGAAGGGGGAAGAAATAATGAAATTCAAAATTTTGGCCATTGCAATAGTTATTATTTTGATTGTCTCCGGACTGTTAGTTGCCCCATATGGAAATAATAATAACCAGAAATCACAAAGCCCATCATCCCTATCATTTAAAAATATTAGTTACCCAACATATGTTTACCAAAGCCAGAATTTTAACATATATATAAACGAAACATCAGGTTTTACAAATTATTCAGTTAATGCATTTTTTGGCGTGCAAAATAATAGCGATAATACTGTACCGTCAGACTATTATAAAAACTCATCAAATCCTGACTTTGTAATACCAATAGTGGCGCCAAATACAACTGAAAACATATATGTTTATGTTGAGGCCACAGCATTTAATGGTAATTCTAAGGAAAGTGCATATACAAACTTTTCAATTAACGTTAGCCAGCCCGTGCATCTAAATGCAACGCTTACAAATACTGCTTCCGCACCTGCATATAATATAACCGTTAATTTTCTGGTAAATGGCATAACTGTTAAAACATCCATGATAGGTAAAATTAATGCAAAGTCTAATTACACTGCATCTGTTATTGTGCCAAGAGCGGAATTGCCACCAGGCAGGGATTTACTTACCATAAGCACAAATAATCCCAATATAGGTGTTCCAAAGGGCGTATATTTCTATAATGGCCACCCACCAAACTATGACTGGATATACTACATAGCTGCAGTAACAGTTGCATTTGCAATATTTCTAATAGTTATATCCGGCAGAAGGAATACAGTTAAGGTTCCAAAATGGAAACGTGCCGGCAAAAAAACATCAAAATCCACGAAAAACACAAAATAAAGGTATTACGAAATTAATGATTTTAATGTAATAAATTCCTTTTCATAAACATTTTTCCTTGAGAATTTTTCTGGGACCCTCGTAACATCATATTTATCCTCGATTAATGATATTCTGGCCGCAGAAAGGGCATTGTCATGGATCTTATGTGGTGTGCTTGTATTTTCCTCATTAACTATCATCAACGGTGCTATGTTCTTTAATTCCTTTATTATCATATCACGGTTTGGTCTATCGCCATTTCCAATTTTTATTGTTATATACTTATATATATAACTTTTGGATATATTCAAAACCTCTGTTTTTATTATCTGAATATTCGGGCACTCGTAAGCCTCCATTAGAACATTATCGGCCATCACCGCTATACCTGGTCTGGGGCCTGGATCTATTCCTATGATAACATTTTCAAACTTATCCTTAAATAAAAGGGTCGCAAGGCTCATCCTAATGGCTTCAATGGATGAATCGGCCTTTATCTGATTCGGGAGTTTAAATGTATCCCTGCTGGAACTAAGTATAACCTTTATATCCTTTGGGATGTTGTATAAATCAGTTATACTAAAAAAGGGTATATGCCATTTTTTTAAATCTCTTATAATGTCATGGTAAAATCTAAAATCATGAGTATAAATTCCTACCCTGCTCATCTGCTTTAATAATAATATCATTATTTATAAATTTTTATATTAAATTTATCACTATTTTTCTTTCGCTAACAAATAAAAAAAATAAATATAAAAACGCAATAGGGTAATACTGGATAGGTGGCAGAGAGGTCATGCGTGGGACTGCAGATCCCATTTACTTGGGTTCAAATCCCAACCTATCCTTACCGTCCAAATCATTTTGCTTTTGGCCATTTTCAAATAATTTTATTTTAGAAACTTCGTAAATTGCATCCTCCTGCGATGCATGGAGGTAGATCTGGGTCGATGATAAATCCTCGTGGCCAAGCAATCTGGCAACGTAGAAAACAGATAATCCCTTTTTTAACAATTCAGTTGCATATGTGTGCCTTGCCATGTGCGGATGGAACTTTACTCCGGAATTCATTGAGACCCTCTTGCATATCTTCCTGAAATAATTATATGACATTTTTTTACCGATTTTGGTTGTGAATAAATAATCCTTGTCGGATGATGTTTTCCCCGGAACCCTTTCAATTAAATAATCGTCTATTGCATTTTTAACCTCGCTAGGTAAATATATCTCCCTTTCTTTTTGTCCCTTTCCCGTCACAAATATCCTGTCATTTTTTACATCCTTTAATTTTAGGTTTACAGCCTCCCCGAGCCTTATTCCGGTTCCAAATAAAAGGTAGAATATGGCCCTCTCCCTGGAACCTTCCCTGGATGCCTCCATTAATAATTTGTTCTTTTCCTCCTCTGTGCATGTCTTAACAGTGTATGTCTCATATTCCTTAAAATATTTCAACGGTTTTTCATTTTTGTATAATAACCACCTGTTTATTATTTTAATATACTCATTTGCAGTTTTATTGCTCCTTGTATTCCATATATTCCTAACAAGTTCCTGAAGGTCCTCCCTATCCATGGATTTGGATTTATTTTCTATATATGGCATCCTCCTTAATGTATCATTTACCGTTGATGGCGAGAGCCTTAATTCATCTATTAAATAATTTTTAAAATCCCTGTAATCCATTTATAACACCTAATAATCCCTTAATTTGATTATCTCCAGAACTATAATGTCGCCCTTTTCTATTCCGAATCTTCTTCTTATTATAACCGGAATCACTATTCTGCCTATATCCTGGACTTTTGCCTGAAATATTGCTGTTGTATAATGATCATTAAATAAAACTAAAAGAATCTATTAAGCTTATATTATAATTATTATTTCAAGTGAAAGCTTTATTTTACGAATTTTTTTGATTTGTATAACCAGCAATATTTTTATATTATCCCTATCTTTATTCAAATTTATATTTAAGGGATAAAAAATTTTTAGAAAATGAATTTTTAAATTTTATATTAAACTGAATATTTAATTTAAAAGAACCTTAAATAAACATTTGATTAAATACAATAATTATCTATATTTATATTTTATATGCATTCTTTATATATATTTAAGTTTGTTTTAACATAAAATGACCATAACCATAAGAAATTCATTAAAATCAAATAATGAGGTAGAAAAAATGAATAAACAAGAAGGATGGTAAAAGTAATATCATCATTCCCTGATTATGACTCACAATGAATATATTCTATTTAAAATCATTAGATTTCAATTCAAAACACGCATTCAGAAAGATGAACGGATACTATAAATGCAATAATGATGAGATTAAAGAGATGTTCAATAAGAGGTACGCTTTATAAATATACAGAATATGGTACACAACAGAAAACTCTGGGAATTATATAAAATATATGCCATTATATTGGATTTTATATATTATATGGATTTCAATTAAATATCCATAAAATATATTTAAATATGGCTTATAATGCTTTAGATAATGCAAAAATGAACTCACTGCATAGAAAAATAACTGCGCTTTCTGTTGGTGGTACATTTTTAGATGGATATGATATTTCAATTATATCTGTTGCGTTAATAGTAATGTCCAAAACAGCCTTTGATCTTGATACCGATTTTGGAAAGGCAATGATTGCCGCGTCAACTACCATTGGTATGTTTCTTGGGGCAATTATTTTTGGATACATTACAGATCTTTATGGTAGAAGAACAATGTACATGTACGACATGGCATTATTTATCGTTTTAACAGCAATGTCTGCTTTTTCATGGAATTTTATATCTTTGTTTTCAATAAGATTTATACTCGGCCTTGGTCTCGGGGCAGATTATGCAATTGGTACCACAATTATCAGTGAGTTTTCTCCAGTTAAATACCGTGGCAAGCTCCTGGTTACAAATGTGCTTTCATGGTTCCTGGGAGCCGCTGTTGCTGCTCTTACCGGTTATTTCCTACTTTATCTTGGAAACCAGTCATGGAGATATATGTTTTTAATTGGTATTATCCCTGCTGCAATTATACTTGTTCTCAGGAGGGATGTTCCAGAATCCCCAAGATGGCTTAACAATAAGGGTAAAACTGAGGAAGCATCTGCAATTGAAAAAAAATTAACTGGAACATCTGATAATCTGGAAAAAATATCAAAAGATAGGACAAATCCCTTAAAAGAGCTGCTAAGCAAAAAATACATCAAAAGTTTAGCATTTATTGGGATATTCTGGTTTACCTTCGATGCCTCATTCTATGGCATAAGTATATTCAGCCCAACAATACTTGAACTGCTTGGATTAAAAGCCAGACTTGCTGTGCTTGGATCTGCTGTGTTTGATACCTTTGCCATTCTTGGAAGTCTAATAGCAATATTATTAATAGATAAAATTGGAAGAAAGGGTATAACAATAATAGGTTTCTCGGGCATGGCTATCTCACTGGGATTGCTGGGAATTATAACATTTTACATGCCAAATAAATCGGCATTCATAAGTGCTGGAATACCAATATTTGTTCTGTTCCTGGTATTTTATATCACAGAGGCAATAGGGCCTGGATCAACCGATTTTGTTTATCCAGTGGAACTTTTTCCAACAGAGGATAGGGCAACAGCCCAGGGGTTTGGAACATCTGTAAGCAGGATAGGTGCTATACTTGGTATAACTACATTTCCATTTATAGTGACAGCATATGGTTTCAGTGCAAGTCTTTTCTTCTTTACCAGTTTATCAATTATAGGATTAATGGCAACGATATTTCTTGGAACAGAAACCATGGGGAAATCCCTGGAGGAAATCAATAAAGAGGAGGTTAAGGAATCCATACTTGAGGCGGGGGCAAAATAAACTCATTTTTATAATAATAAATATTATATCAAATTTTATTCCTCTATTTTTAAAATTAACTATAAAAATTTCCTCATTAAAAATGTAATTTAAATTTTTCAACTCCCGGCAATTATGTACAATCACCAAAAAAAGATTTTACCGACCTATTATATGTAATAAACTATTTTTTATTTTAGTTTTTCAATAAAAAATTAGAATTTAACGTTATTAATAAAACACACATAAGTTTATTTTATTTAAATTAATAAAATATACATATCATCATTGCCCTGATAAAATAATATCATCGAATGGCATGATCATCTTTTCATCCCTTTTTTCATTAAGCAACGACAATGTACCATCTGTTAGATGCACAGGCACCAGTTTTTTAGCGCCACTTTCATTAAAAGCCCTCATTACCGAGGAATATGTTGAGTGCTTCCAGAAGCTTGCCGTTTCAGATTCAGAATCAGTATATGTCATTTCATGTAATAATAAATCGGCGCCCTCTGCTGCCAGTGATATTTGATCATTATACGCTGTATCACCTGTATATGTTATTATATTACCCTGATACTCTATTCTGTACATATTGTCCGGTATAACATGATTGCCTTGAAAAGCAACTATATAATCATATTCTGATTTTTCTATAAATCTTGATTTTATTTCATAAACCTCCTTACCATTATTTATCTCAACGTATTTTGATGTAATCCTAAATCGTTCATTATCTGGTGTGTTGTATATCTGCAGAATCCTCTCAGTATTTTTTTTAATACCGGGAGGCCCCATGATTATTAGCTCATCCTTAACATTTAAAGCACCACGGTACCAGAGTATTTCGGCCAGACCACCAAAATGATCCAGATGCATGTGGCTAATTAAAATCTTATCTATATTGGCCGGATTAATGCCATTTTCAAGCATGGACTCAATTGTATGGGGACCACATTCTATTAAAATATGATTATCTATTATCATTGAAACATTGCGTTTTCCAAATTCTATATGTGAGGACCAGTTTCCAAGAAATTTCAATCTCATCGTTTCACCACTATAAACTTTAATTCAAAGTTTATTTTCTATAATTTTAAAATAATTAATTATTTGCCATATATTTAAAATATATCTATATATTTTACATAAAAAATTTGCTTATTATTCGATTATTTTTTAAATCCCGTGACATTTGCTGCATAATCACCTATATAAGGTATAAAAATATCCTTGTTTATCGACGCCTCGTACCCTACATAGATGCCATAGAGCCAGACAATAGCTATCAGCAGATCAAATATATATAATAGTGGTAAAAATAAAGGCACCAAAAAATATGAAATAATATCAATTATGAATATCGCAATGCCGAGGAGTATTGCCTGCACACCGTGGAATTTCATCCTGTTATCATTTCCATACATAACATAAATGAGCACACCTGTTAAAACCGGAACCAGATATGCTATCAGGTACATTATTGAATTTTTATTTTCGTCTGACATTGTACGTTATTATAAGTCATATATATAAATTTTTATCCAAATTGACATCCACATGAATAATATTAATAATTAATTTATATTATATCATAGGTCAATTAACATGTATCAGCAACAAAGGAATAAAAACGAGGATTTTTTGAGAAAATCCAATGCTATATCAACAGTTTCACTTTTTATTCTATTTCTTGTTTACATCATATTATCAGAATTTAAATTTTCAGTATACACTGTAATAATAATGGTAGTTATAACAGCAATAAATATCATATTATTTACCTATTTTAAGTATAAAATACACATAGGATATAAGGAGGAAAATATAAATATAATGGATTATGTATCAAGTGATTTAAGCTGGAGATATTTAATATATTTATCACTTTTCTTTGTTGGTATGGTTCTGGTTGAAAATTTTGTTCTTATAATAAGGGAATACTCGTATATGATTGTTTTAAATGCCTTTATATTTTTCATATGGGCTTTATCATTAAACAATCCAATGGTTACATTATTAATTAAAAAATCGGTTCAGTTAAAAGATATTTTTATAGTGCATGAGGTCTCAGAATTATCACTCGAAATGGGTATAGAAACACTATCAATATATATTCTAAATACAGGCAACAGGATAGCAAATGCATTTGAAATTAACAGCAGGGAGGCATATGTTTTTATAACCAGTTATTTAATGAATATACTTGATTATAATGAGATAATAGCCGTACTTGCCCATGAATTATCCCATATAAAACTAAAGCATAACAGAAAAACAGCACTGATTAATTTCGGTGTATATATTATAGTAATAAATGTTGCGGCACTTGGATTTGTATTTAATATAGGAATACTTCTTGCACTTTCTCCATTCTTTTTTATATCCCTTATTGTATTCCTTTTTCTGATCATTCCTGCAATTAAAAGGAGAAATGAGGTGGCTGCAGATTTAAACGCAGTAAGGTATGTTAAAAAGGAATACCTTGAAAGTGCATTGATTAAAATATCAAACATTGAAAACATACCAGAAAATGTGATGAAATCATTAAGTCTGGATCATCCGGCCACATCAAAAAGAATTGAAATTATAGAAAAAAGTAAATCTTAATCGGCAATTATCCAGTTATGTTAAATCTTGTTGTTGCAGATGCGGAACTGCAGTTAATACCCGAACAAATGTTGGATGATCCAGCAATAAAGAAAATTGCAGCCAAAAACCATAAAAAACCATCAGAAATGTTACTTGACTCAAATTACATGCATACCTCCATAGATAAATATTTTCCGGGCAGGTCCACCAGAATGGGGCGCCCTGATATAATATATATATTTCTGGAGGTAGCCATGGAATCAATACTTAATAAAAGGGGGCTCCTAAGAATTTACATACATACAAAGGAAAATAAAATTATAGTAATAAATCCTGACGTGAGTCTTCCAAAATCATACAATAGGTTTACAGGCTTAATTGAGGATTTATTCAGGAAAAAGGAAATAAAGGTGGGCGGAAAGACATTATTATCCATGGAAAATGAGGATATAATAAGTTTCTTAAATAACACAGGAAAAAATACTGTGGTGCTCTCACCGCATGGTAAGTTTTCCAATCCATCTGATATAATAAACATGGATAATATCAATGTTGTTATAGGGGGATTTTCAGAAGGTGATTATGTTACAAATTTATATGACCATTTTAATTCATATTCCATATTTAAGGATGAATTAACCATATGGTCAGTGGGTATGGAGATAATTGCACAGTTTGAAAGATTTATCAAAGTTCTATAATAAATTTTATATGTAAAAATTAAAAAATATATCAGTTAGTTTATTATAAAAAACAAAAAAGATAAATTTATAGTTATAATACCGTTACAGATTATTATGGCACGAATGCATACACGTAAGAGAGGAAAATCCGGATCAAAAAGATTACAGCTTACCGAAAGGCCATCATGGCTGGTAACGGACGATGAAATTAAGGATCAAGTTTTGAAGATGAAAAAGGACGGGCTTTCAAAGTCAATGATAGGAATCAGGTTAAGAGATCAGTATGCAGTACCCGGTGTAAGACCTGTAATGCATAAGAAGATGTCCCAGATACTGGCAGAGAACGGTATTAAGGAGGATATACCTGAGGATTTATCATTCCTTATAAAGCGTTATAAAAATGTATCAAAGCACCTGCTTTTAAACAAAAAGGATATAAGCAACAGGCGTGGCAGGGATCTTATCATGTCCAAAATGCTTAGGCTTATAAGGTACTATAAAAGGACAGGAAGGCTTTCAAAGGACTGGTCTCTTGATAGAGTTCTGTGATGATAGAGGAAATCCTGGATAAAAAATTATACGATAATATCAATAAAGCGTGTGAAAAGGTTAGGGGCGAATCATATGTACGGGTGCTTGCACATAATGATGGGGATGGTGTAAGCTCCGCAATTATATTATTAAACGCACTTAAGAAATTAAATATAAAGTTTCATTTAAGTTTTGTTAAGAGCCTTGATAATGAGGGCTTCAGGCAGCTTTTTGAAGAGGAAAAGAACCCATTAACAATTGTTGTTGATGCAGGGTCATCACAGATTCCTGGTATAATAGATTATGATAATTATATCATCCTAGACCATCATTTTTATAATCCTGTGGATGGTATAAGGGGAATTAACATAAATATAAGGGATTACGGCATAAATGGCACAAGGGAGGCATGCGGTTCAACCATGGCATATATATTTTCACTTGTACTGGACGAATCCAACAGAAATCTATTCCCTTTTTTCCTTTCAGGTGTAACATCAGATAAACAGGATATAGGTGGTTTATCCGGCCTCAATAAAACAATTTACGATGCATATAATACATATAGCATTAAGCACACATTAAACCTTGAGGGAAATCTTGGAGATGCAATTACATACTCACTTGACCCCTTTTTTAATGGGCTCACAGGAAATCCAGATGCAGTAAGGGGTTTTTTGCAGTCACTTAATATTAATTTTGATAAGAATATTCTGGATCTTAACGATGATGAAAATAAGGTCCTTGCAAATGCACTGGCGTTAAAATTACTTGAGAATAATATTGGTTCTGACGGAATCAGGTATATTGAGGGTGACACACTCTATTATTCAGATCTTAATTTTACATCAAAGGAACTTGTTTCAATTATAGACGGAAACAGCAGGGTTGGTGAAAATTCACTTCCTGTCCAGTATTTTTTGGGTGATAATTCAGTAAGGTTAGAGATGCTAAATAATATAAAAATTTATAAAACCAAGTTAATAGATTACATATACCGTGCAAATTCAGAAATAACAGAAGAAAAGTATTTAAGGTATTTTTACGCCCCAGAATCCGAAATGGCAGGGCCAATTGCCGGCGCAATTGCACTCTACCTGATGAGGCCTGATAAGCCTGTAATAGGCTTTAATTCTGGAAATGATGATATCAAAATATCTTCCAGAGGGACCAGGGCCTTAATTGCCCGGGGATTAAACCTATCTGAGGTTATGTCCATTGCATGCAAAAAGGCAGGCGGTTCCGGCGGCGGTCATGATATAGCCGCAGGCGGTGTTATACCACCCGGAAGGGAAAAAATATTTATTGAGGCCGCCAGCGAGATAATAAAATCGCAGATACACCCATTGTAATTATAAATTTATTTAAGTATAATTGGCATTAACTGTTATGTATGATGATAATTTTAGGGAACTCATCCTGGATGTATCCAGTAAAATATACAATTTTGCTGAACTTGGAAGCCAGGAATATAAATCATCCAAACTTTTAATGGATGTGCTCCAATCCAATGGATTTGTAATAACAAACCCATACCTTGGCATGGATACCGCATTCAGGGCAGAATATGGTATAGGTCATCCATCTGTTGGAATACTTGCAGAATTTGATGCACTTCCCAACGGCCATTCATGCGGCCATAATCTTATTTCTGCATGGGCCCTTGGCACGGCGATCAAGGTTGCACAATCTTTAAAGTCAGGCAGAATCGTGGTATTTGGTACACCCTCTGAGGAGGGCATAGGTCCATATGCTGGAAGCAAGGCCATAATGGCGGAAAAGGGTGCATTTAAGGATATAGATTTTGTAATGGGCATGCATCCGGATGACAGATGGGCTGTTGGATCAAAGGCACTTGCTGACGCCGAGATGGAATTTACATTTCTTGGAAAATCTGCCCATATGGCTGCCTCACCATGCTATGGAATAAACGCACTTGATGCCCTTGTTACCAGCTATACAGCAATTAATAATATGAGGGACTGGATAAAAAATGATAAGCATTCTGTCATAGGCATGATAATAAAGGAGGGTGGCAGGGCATCAAACGTTGTGCCTGACCGGGCCGTGCTTGAGGTGGATGTAAGGTCAAGCTCATCAGATTTCCTTAAAAAACTTGTTTTAAAAATAAAGAGGCTTGTCAGTTCTGTTTCAGAGGGTTTTGGAACGCAATTAATTATTAAGGACCTCATGCCGATGTATACAGAATATAAGCCTAACAAAACCATAGATTCCATACTGCTTAAAAATCTTAATAAATTTAATATAAACGCCTATAATATAGATAACGAAGAGGGATATGGCTGCGGCAGTACAGACGAGGCCAATGTGAGTTTAAGTGTGCCGACAGGGCATATTGATATGAAAATAGGAACAAACATACCCGGGCATTCCGATGAATTCAGGAATGCAGCAAATCCAAAGCGCGCAGCTAATAATCTATTTACGACAATAAATGTTGCATATAATTCTATTATGGAAATTTTGGAGAATCAGGAAACCTTGGTTAAAATAAAAAATGAATTTGGTGGTGATCATGGAGAGAATTAAGCCTCCGAAATTAAGGCCGGGGGATGAAATAAGGATAATAGCACCGGCCAGTGCACCTGATATGATCAGGCTGTCCAAGGGTATATCTAGGTTAAAGAAACTTGGCTACAGGGTAACAGTGGGAAAAAATATAAAGAAGCTTAACCAGAGAAATGATCTTGCAGCACCCGCAAAGGACCGTGCTGAGGAGTTAATGTCAGCCTTTAAGGATGATAATGTTAAGGCAATTTTCTGTGCAAGGGGCGGTTATGGGAGCATACATATACTATCACTACTTGATTATGATATAATACGTGATCATCCCAAAATATTTATGGGATACAGTGATATAACCGCACTGCATCTGGCAATAAACAGGAATGCAAATCTTATAACATTTCATGGCCCAATGGTTGCATCAGATATAGAGGATTTTGCAAAACCCAGTATAAAGGATTTTATGGATATACTAACAGGCAATTCCACAAAGATAAATATATACGAGGACCGGCTTATAAAATACATTATACCGGGAAATACGGAGGGCCTTTCAATGGGTACAAATATATCCCTTGTTGCATCACTTCTTGGTACAAATTATATACCGGATACAACCGGAAGAATATTCTTCATAGAGGATACCGATGTAACATCAGGTGACATAGACAGGTATTTCTTCAGCATGAAGCTTGCAGATATTGTGGATAAATTCAATGGTTTTGTCTTTGGTGATTTTAAGGCCATATTTGATAAGGAAGAGCCAATGCCGTCAATAGAGGATGTAATACAAAAATTTATGAACGAAATAAATAAGCCATCACTTTATGGTGCACCATTTGGGCATGGTGAGGAACAGATGATAATACCTTTAAATGCAATGGTCAGAATATCAGATGAGGAACCCTACATAAGCCTTTCTGAAAACGTTGTTGACTAATAAAATTATTACCAGGAATCATAAAAAAATCAAAAACATTTTTTAAACAATATAAAATAAGCGTTTGATAAAATGAAAATAAATACCCTTGTTTATGGCATTTATCCAAAAACAAATGAATTGCGATTAAGCATCAGCAGATGGGAAAAAGGTCTTCTTCCGGACGCGGCACTTAATGATCGCATTGACGATGAAAAGCATGAGTTCTATGACCGGTTAAATAATAATGAAATTTTATATACAGACCCATTATTTAACTGGTATGATATTTTTAGGCCCCTGGTTCTTATTACCGATGGCATGCAGCCAGGTCCCCTTACAAGATATAAGGAAACAAATACATTTTACCGCATGCCAGAGGTATCTGAAATTGGTGGTATAAAGTATTCCCCAGATAAATTCACACCATTAAATGAAAACCCCCCACTCCCCCTATATGCCGAGTATGGTAAAGATTTTAATGCATTTTTGCCATCACCCTATACATTTTTTAAAATGTCCAGGGTGGAAATGGCATATAATGACTTTGAAAAACAGCTGTTAAATAATTATGTACAGATACTTAAAAAATTTAGGACCAGAAATGTGATCCTTTTTGATTCCCTACCATATGAAAAAAACAGTGTATTAAATCTGGAGGATTTTGTTAAGGAATACAATGTAAGGTTAATAACAGCCGGAAATATATATAAGGAGAATATTAGGGGAAGACCAAAATCTATAATATGCGATAATAATGAAAACAATGTAAAAATTGCATCAGAAATTTCTGATGAACCAGGAATAAAATTAATAGACGGATACAACACAAAACTGGAAAAACCTGAGGATATAAGGAATGAGGCCCTAAAATACGATCTTGATTCCATTATTATTACGCATACAGAATATTTTGATTTTCTCCCCAGGATGATTGCAGATAAAAAAATAGAAATTATGTCAAAAATAGGTGATTAAAAATGTCAGAAAAATATTTGATATCACAGGAAATTGGTAGTTTTAGAAAACCAACGTATCTTAGTTCTGTTTTTCATAAAATTCAGGGAACTGAGGAATTTAACGTACTTGCAGGAAGGGCCACCATTGAAACCATAGACCTTTTTAAAAAGGCCGGCCTGGATAATATAGGTGTTGGCGGAGAAATGTTCAGATGGGAAATGTATGAGCATCAGGCAAACAGGATAAACGGAATAACATTCTATGGCCCGGTCAGGTCTTTTGATAACAGATATTACAAGAAAGGTAGCATAACTGATAGGATAGAAAGAAAGGAACCATACCATCTGGATGAGTTAGAATTTCTTCTTGAAAATAATATATCAAATATAAAAATTCCTGTTACAGGCCCTTATACAATGATGGACTGGTCATTTAATGAACACTACAGGGATAGATATGAAACTGCCATGGAATTTGCCAAGCTTCTTAATGAGGATATGAGGGAGCTGAAAAGGGAATGGGATAGAAAATATCCGGGCAAAAAGCTTGAAATTCAGATAGATGAGCCAGCCACCACAACACATCCGGATGAGATGAATATTGTCGTTGATTCAATAAATAAATCCGTTGATGGAATAGATAATGTTGAATTTTCGATGCACGTTTGTTATAGCATTGATTATAGACTTCTTTATGATGTTATGGATGACATAAAAATAGATGGTTTTAACCTTGAATTTGCAAATCGTGATACACTCGAACGTGGTACTGATGATTCCTCCAGACCCGGTTACACTGATTTAAAGTATTTTAATGAACATAATGATAAGAAAAAATTTATGGGTCTAGGTGTAACAGATGTACATATAGATTATATTGAGCCGGTGGAGCTAATAAAGGATAGAATTAATTATGCCTTAAAAATACTCCCGCCCGAATTAATACGCCTGAATCCTGACTGTGGACTTAGAACAAGAACCAGGGAGATCGGATATGAAAAATTAAAAAACATGGATATTGCAAGGCAGGAAATTCTTAAGGAAATTCGTTAAATATATCCCAATCCTCCTCATTTTTCCTTTTTCTAAAGAATATTTTTATCATTATTAAAATGTATGCAATAATGCCACCTATTATTAGTGCATTGATGCCGTAGTTTATCAGGTTATATGTTACCTTAACCTCTGATGTGGAAATAAATGCTCCCTGGGCCGTGTATGCTGATATAATTATATAATATGTTTTCCCCGGCTCTATATTGGTTAGCACCGTAAAATCGACACCCTGTGTAAAAATAGTTTTATCATGATATCCAACCATATTGGGATTTGTTGAATAAAATATTTCATATAGGCCAAAATCAGGACCAGAATATTGATTCCATGACAGGTAAAGAAAATAAAACATGAATGGGAACAAATATGTGATTTTAAATGGTATATATACCAGGTTTATGTTTGCCGGTGCCAATGAAACGTTCTGATTACTCATGTTTTTATTTGCATTAATGTTTAATGTACTGTTTTTATAATATTCCAGTGAAAATTTTAATGTATTTTTCCCTGCCGGTAAAAAGACAATGTAATGTCCCTGTGGGCTTGAATATCCCGATATTCTTCCATTGCTGTACACTGCCACATGCGCCAGTGCATAATTAAACTCTATATTTGTGATATAACCTGTAACTTTATACAATGAAGATTTTGGCAGCAATAAAAATTCCCTGAATACATTTTCTGAGGGATAAAGATTCATGGTAAAGTTTTTTCCGATAAATCCGGGTGAGGTAATATTTACAGCTATGTGTTCTGGCCTAATTGATTCCTTAAAAATACCATAACTTCCAGGAATGTTACGTCCATTAACAATTACGGTTGTGTTGGCATTATAGACAAAAAATGTTATTGTTATATTTTTTGGATTTAGTGTAAATGTTTTAGTCGAATTAAAATGGCCGTAAATGGTATTATAGCCATCAGAATATATTATTATACTGTTATTTCCATTAATTCCATATATACTGAAATTATTGGTATTTCCTGAATATTTAAAATAGTAATCATCAATGATATACTTTGATTCATTAAAGTAAACCGGTTCAGGAATTGTATTTATATTATATATTGATATTTTGGGTATGTATATGGTTCTTGAAACATTAATTCCAGAAATGGTTGCATTGACATTATAAACCCCAGGGTCAAGTTTATCGCTGTTACCTTTTAATCTCAAACCGTTAACATAGAAAACTGTTTTCTGGCCATTATTTGCATAAAGGAACAGCCCCGATGTGCTACTGTATGATAAATTATACAGTATTTCAGGTTTATAGCCATTCTTATACAGATATCCAGGTGTGATATTATATGAAAATGCTGCTGTAAAATTCTTATTATTATATGTTATTCCCAGATCACCGTGGTTCTCAAGGCCGGATACATGGGATTCATAGTATGCATAGGGTATTAAACTGTAACTGTTATTTTTAATTATTAAATTTGAAAAGGTTCCATGCGGTATATATGCATTGTAAATACCCGAATTTTCCTGCAGAACGCCTATGGCCCCTTTATAAAAACCGGCATCATTCAATAATATACCGTTTATTTCATTAACTTTTGAATTATTTGCCTTAAATATTATATTATAATTATTATATAGAATTGTAAGATTCGCTTCCCCGCCTCCATTGAATGTGCCATTAAATTCCACGCCCGCGTCATCTATGATATAATGATAATAATATCCGGAAAGATTTGCAAGTATTCCAAATTCAACGTAATTATTATAAGAACCATACATTGATATGAAATAATATGTGCTTCCATTGAAACCCTCAAGGTTATTATGACCAGCATCTATACTTGCTGAGATTTCAGTGAGATTTTCAGTTCCATTGAGGTAAACAATTGATCCATAACCCTTTAGTATTACCCTGGAATCATTAATCAGATTGCTTACCATGGGAGTTCCAAGGCCATCGACCGGATTCCATCCTGAATGTGCCGAGTAGCCATTATTACTGCCTGATGTAATTTGAGTGAAATCCTTTGAATAAAAATGTGTCCGTGCTATCTGATATAATAATGGATTAACCAATCCTAAAGACCTGTTATTATACTGATCCATTAATGCAATTATTCCTGCCCAGATCGGTGTGCCCACACTTGTACCACCTATTTTGTATGTGGTTCCCGACACAACAATAAGAACCCCTGTGTTGGGGTTTGCCACCATGGATACATCTGGAACACCGCGTTGAGTAGAATTATAGCCTGTTGCGTTCTGATAGTATGGTGTGGAGAAATACGATGAATAGCCACCCCCACTGCCAGACCATGCTGTCTGTGAGTATGTCCCATCATGGCAGTAAAGGCTTGTTCCACCCACTGAAAGAACATAGGGGTCTGCGGCAGGGAAGTTCACAGTTTTTGCTGATGTACCATCATCGGCACCATTATCACCTGACGCAGCAACCACTGTAATATTTTTATCAGCTGCCTCCATATATATGCTGTTAAATACCTTTAATTCGCTTGCATTTAATGAGGATTCGGCAGAACCCCAGCTAAGGGATATCACATTTTCAGACAGGTTGCCAACTGCCCATGCCACAGCCTGAACAAGAGTACTATTTGAATTTGGTGCAAGCACGAGATTTATTTTTGCATCGGGTGCTATGGCATGGCTCCACTCAACATCCACTGCAGTTTCAATGGCCCAGCCAGAATTTTCAGATGTTATTGGGCCTACAGGGGTATATATGCTTAAATTTACAGGGGGTAAATCAGTTATATTATCAAATGATTCAACGTCATACATTATATTTGGATCACCATAGGCATCAACTATCGTTATTGTTGTATTTTGACCTCTGAATCCACTATTTTCAATATAGCCAATGTCATAGGCATTGTATATATCATATGGCGTGTATGCACCACCGTCGAATCTGGATGTATTTACAATTAAATACGGTACAAATCCATTGGAATCATTTGATTTAAATGAGCTTATACCTATATTATTCAATGATGCGAATATGCTTTTTTCATTATAATAATTATATAAATTATATGTTGCAGTTAAAATATTTCCATAATATGTGTAATTAATATTATTATACCTTAAAATTTTATTAACAACAGGATGCAGGTAGGATGGAACGTATGCCATATACTGGCCTGTTTGGCTGGATACGGGCTCCACTGTAATTTGATTTTCATTGAGGCCTGAACTAGCATATGATATAAATGATAGAATCAATATGAATATGAATATGCCGGCGACAATCTTTTTGAGCATATACAGCTAAAAACAATCTTTATTTAAATACTTAATTGTGGTAATTTGGTTTTAAATAAAAAAAGATTTAAATCATATTTTACATACAGTATTAAATGTACAAAATACTGGTAGCAATATTACTATCCATGTTCTTAATCGCCGCACCGGCTGTTGCCAATTCATCCCAGAATTTGCCAGCACCACCAAGCGTGCTTCCGACCATTACGTATTATTATAATGGTACAGAATATAATATATCAAATTCAGTATGGGTTAATTTTTTTTCTAATGTTATTGACAATAAAAAGTATGTAACATATAACTGGTCAGCAGTGGATACGCAGTATCTTATTGTGTTTGATCTTTCATATACATCAATGAATCCATACGGCGCATACTTTCTTTTAAAACTTTCTGAAACAGGCAGTCCAACAATGGCAAACATGACAAAGGCATTTCTTGATACAGAAAATGTGTCCTCTCATGTTAAGGGGTATACAAACATACAGGCACTTGATGCAGGTGCATATCCTGGATTTTCATTTTCAAAACCCGTGGTGGCACGCAAAACAGTTCAGTACGAGGAGGCAGGGGCAATAATAGCCATCATAGCAGGGATGTTTGTTCTTTATTTTATCTTTAATAGAAAAAAATGAATTAAATACAATTTAAGCATTATATAATAATGAAAAAAATTGTTATTGGATTATCCGGTGCATCAGGTTCAATTTATGGCATACGCCTTCTTGAAAAAATAAAAGAGGCTGAAATACATTTAATAATATCTGAAAGTGCAAAAAAGGTAATAGAACTGGAAACTGATTATGATTTAAATTATATAAAAAATCTGGCTGATTATGTTTATGATGATTCCAATATAGCTGCCACAGTAAGTTCCGGGAGTTTTATCTTTGATTCTTATATAATAATACCATGTTCATCATCCACAATGGCCAAAATAGCCGTTGGCATATCTGATACCTTAATATCCAGGGTGGCCCTTGTTGCCATGAAGGAAAGAAGGAGGATTATAATAGTTCCAAGAGAAACACCACTGAGCACAATCATGATAAAAAATATGCTTGCACTTTCAGAAAGTGGTGTGATAATAGCGCCGGCAATGCCGGGATTTTACAGCAGGCCAAAAACAGTTGACGATATGGTTAATTCCATGGTTGGAAGGGTAATGGATTTAGCGGGAATTGAAAATGAAATTTCTAAAAGATGGAGTCACCCATAAATTTATGGCAGACCATATGGCAAAAAGGGCCTGCGAATGGCTCCGCTTTATGGGTTATGATGTTGAATATCCGGATGTACATTATGATAATGAAATACTCAAGATTTGTATTGAAAATAATTTAATACTATTAACAAGGGATATAGAGTTCTATAAAAGGTACTCGCTTTCAATATTTCTGGATAGCACCGATTATAAAGATCAGGTAAGTGAAATAATAAGCCTCTTTCCACCGGATAAAAAACTTTTTTTTACAAGATGCCCGGTGTGCAATTCAATTCTTGTGGATGTTAGCACTGATACGCTGGATCCTTTAAAATATACAATGGTCAGGCAAAAATTTAAAACAGTTAAATACTGTAAGAAATGCAATAAATATTACTGGGAAGGTTCTCATTATAAAAAAATTCTTAATGAAATTAATAAAATTTTAAAATTTAAAAGTATTTAACCGATCTTTTAATTATCATTCATTGAAAATACTGGAAAATAATATTGGAAATGATGAGTTAAAAATACGGATAGAAACACTTGACGATCTCTGGTATATAAAAAATTTACTTGAACCCGGGGATCTAATAGTATCTGATGTTTTTAGAAGGGTTGAGCTTAATGACGACATGGACAGGGCAAAATCAACAGAAAGAAAGAAAATTAAGGTAAAATTAAAGGTTGAAAAAGTAGATTTTCAGCCTTATACCGATAAGATTAAAATTCTTGGCGAGATAATAGAGGGTGATGAAGCCGGTAGCCATCAATCAATCTTTCTTGGTACCGATGATGAATTCCTCCTTATTAAAGAATTTACAGATGAGGATTTAAACCTACTCAGGGAGGCAACCGATACCTCTCAGAGTACTGGAATTTATTTTATTTCCATGGATGATGAGGAGGCAACAGTATGCGCATTAAGACCATATGGAATACAGGAACTTGCAAGCATAAAATCTGGAAAGTCTGGAAAATATTTTGATGTCAAGCAGCAATCATCAGGTTATTACCAGGAAATTGAATATGTTTTAAAAAATATAAGGGATATTATTATTTTAATCATTCTAGGACCTGGATTTGAACACTCTAAGTTTTATAATTTCATTAACCAGAATCCGTATTTTAAAAATTTTAAAAAATATGATTTTGCCGTTGAGGATACGGGCAAAAGAGGAATTTATGAATTCCTGGGGAGTGAAAAAAGTGAAAATATTCTAAAAAATTCAAGGCTCATGAGGGATGAAAAAATTATAAATAAGTTTCTTGAAGGGCTAAATAAAAGCGCCACAAGCATATATGGTTATGGGGATATATTAAAATATGCACAGATGGGTATAATTCAGGATTTAATTATTTCAGAGGAAAAATTTCATGCCCCGGAAACAAGGGAGCTTCTTTCGATTTTAAATGGATCAGCAAACATACATGTTATAAGCCGTTACTCTGATTCCGGTGAAATTATAAAAAAATTTGGGGGATACTGTGCCATATTAAGATATTCAATCAAATAATGTCCAACTTAACAGGAGTTCCTGCTCTGTTATATGCGGAATAATTTTTTAAATCATATGGGTATCCAACAATAATATGAATCTGCCCGGTATTTGAGAACATATGCAGATCAGCATCAGACGGCCTTGTATTTCCGGATGGATGTGAATGCACAGATCCAACATATGAAAAATCAATGGGTATGGAATACATTGGGAAGATAACATGGACATTTCCATTTACAGTGCCCGGAAGTATGGCTATTTCATAAATTATATTTCCCTCAGCCCTGAGCATTGCACCAAACTCATTTGGATATGAATCCTTCGATGCCTCCATTATCATTTCCATTGTCTTCTTTCTAATTAACCACATCCTTAATCAGCTTTGTTCTTAACCTTTCAAAGAAGGAATCCTTCATCTCAATAAATGTTAAATGTTCCCTGGATACCCTGATTTCAACCATGTCATTTTCATTTATCTTTCTTTCCTTCTGGCCGTCCAATATAACTATGGAATCATATTTTCCTATTGATTTAATTTTTACTGAACTGGTTTCAGGACAGACAATTGGCCGGAGCCTTGAACCAAAAGGTGCTATATAGGATATTACCATTGCCCTTAATGATGGTATCAATATTGGGCCTCCAGCACTGTAGGAATAGGATGTCGATCCTATTGGTGTTGCCACAATGACACCATCGGCGCTTGTATTTTCCATAAACTTATCATCTATATACACGCTAAATTTTCTTATTTTAGAAATTTTACCTGTATGTATGACCACATCATTAATGCATTTCCCAAATAACCTATTATTTATAAATACATCAAGTTTCATTACGCTGTACTCCCTGTAATTACCCCTAATTAAATTATAAATTGATTCCTCAATGCTGCCTATTTCAACCTCAGATAAAAATCCAAGACCGCCAACATTTATGCCGAGTATCTTTCCTTTAGAAAACTGGGCTGTTCTCAGTATTGTTCCATCACCACCAATGACTATTAAAATATCAGCTTTAATATTGCTAAAATTATAACCCTTTTTATGAAGGGCCATGGCAAGTTTCATTTCAAGAAAAACCTCCCAGTCCTCAGGAATTATTTCAAGAATCCTCTTTGCTATTTTTATACACGAAGCGCAGTTTACCCTGGTTATTATACCTATCTTCATACCAATTCCCCACGTGGACGGCACCTTAAATATTGGTTTTTCCAAATTCAGGTATAGCAATATAAAAGATATTTATTTAAGATTTTGTAGCAAAATATTATTTAATTATATGTTGTATATAAAATAAGTAAAGTATTATAAATATAGATATAATTCATAAATATGTATTTTATAGAATATTTTCAATAGCAATGAATTTATATTATAAAATAATAAACAATCATGACAAAAATATCAGACGCAGTAAAAGTTATTGTGAATAACAATTTAATTTTTTCCATGGCAATTTCAAGCGGGTTATGCAATTACACTAAAATTGCAGAAAACATTAAGGATAAGGTTGAGGCCATGACCGGAAAGCCTGTAAAATTTAATACCATTGTCAAGGTCCTTGCAAATATGAAGACGCAAAAGCCAGAATACATAGATGATCTTGACATACTTAAAAGGTCGTCATTAACAATAGAATATGAATACAGTGTTATATATTTTGATGACATTAAAAAAATTCCAGATAATGCAATACTTGTAATGAAGGAATCCAATTATTATGTGTGCATAGCAAGCAACAAGGGCAGCGAGAGCAAAATTGCGCTTATTAAGATAATACTTCCAAAGGAATCCTCATTTACACCAGGGTTAACATTGCTGATAACGGATTATCTTATGACCTATGGAATAAAGTTTACCAACATTTACAGATTGGATACAGAAATATGGATAATAATCGATAACTCCAATGCTGGGAAGGCCCTATATCACCTAAGCACGTTATTGCATGAAAATTAATCATAATAATGTATAAAATTAATATTTTTTCATAAATATGAATAATTAATGTATAAACATGAAAAACATATATATAGTAATTAGTTATATACCCTTAGATAAAAATGATAATAACAATCATTCAGTATTTATTTGCACTAATATCCGGTATAGCAGTCGGTTTTAGTTTAGGCTTAATAGGTGGTGGTGGATCAATACTTGCAGTCCCATTGTTTATATATTTTGTTGGTATTAATCATCCACATCTTGCAATAGGTACCACTGCACTTGCTGTTGGCCTGACAGCATTTATTAATTTCTATCAGCATCTCAGAAAGAAAAACGTAAATTTAAAAATAGCACCTATTTTTGCCCTTGTTGGTGTGATAGGAGTTTTACTTGGTGCATATGTTGGGCTTAAGATAAAGGGCGGTCAGCTGCTTTTCTTTTTCTCCATGCTCATGATAGCCATTGGTATATATATGTATATAAGCAAATGCCGTAGCCTGCCAACAGAGGATTGCAAGGAATTAACAAAACAAACAAGATATGACAAGGTATCTGCATTCTCACTTGCAGTGGGTTTTGCCTCAGGTTTCTTTGGTATTGGCGGGGGCTTCTTAATAGTGCCTGCATTACTATCATCCACAAAGATTAAGATAAGTATGGCAATAGGCACATCGCTATTTGCTGTTGGTACCTTCGGGATAGTTACAGCAGCAGAGTACGGATTCCATGGAGAGGTTCTGTATCTTGTTGCCATTGTATATGTGATTGGTGGCATTCTTGGTGGCTTCTTTGGAACAAAAATATCAGTTGGCATGAATAAAAAGCTGCTTAGAAAGATATTCGCAATTATTATAGTTCTGGTCGGAATATATGTTGCATACAGTTCATATCCAGCACTAATACATATTTTATAAAATTTATAAATTAAAATTATTTTTAAAATTATTGTAAAATTATTGACTTGCTGCAATTCTGTATCCAAGGACATTAGTAAATTGCATATCCTCCACGGGAACCTTAACCATGTGCCCGGGTGCAAGTTCATCCAGCTTCTGCCCAACCAGTATTGATCCACCGCCCACAGGAATTAAAGCAGTTATCCTATCAAGGTCTTCACGCATGTTTTCTCTCATATCGTCTATCACCTTCTGTGCAAGTGCGTCTAATAATGGCTGTGAAACAATTGGACCACCAACCTCCTTCTGACTGTAGACAACCTTTGACGATATTGCATCCCTGGCCACATCAGCTGGAACTATAAATCCTGTTTCCTTGGCTATCACCTTGCTTATTCCAGAAACAACATCCCCCACTCCTGCCTGTATTGTAAATGAAAGCTCAACTATTGGTTCCATGTTCTCCATATTTATTGTTAATACATCAGTTGTTCTAAACCCAATGTCTATAATCACCGCATTACCGTATTGTTTCCTAATTAATCCACGGTTTAATAAATATATTGCCGCACCGACACCCTGAGGTCTCATCACAAGTTTGGATATGGTGAATTTTTGTTCCTCACCAGCCGAGGATTTTATTTTTATGGTTTTCCCCTCAAGAAGATTCCTTGCCTTCTCCACCTCCTTTTCAAAGGACCCAAGCTGTGTACCACTGGCCAGTGTTACTTCTGTATTTTCCTTACCAAGATTTGTTACCCATAAGGCCGCTGCGAGCAATGGATATGAATTTGGATCAGAAAGTCTGCTGTCCTCCTGTGGCTGCCTAACACCTGAACCTATGGCATCCTTTCCAAATACAAATGAGTCTCCGTCATCAACAGAAATTACAGGTATATTACCACCAATACCCCAATTTCTTGACTCGGCCTTTGCCCAGCGGGAAGGGAATATATACCTTTGCTCATTTTCAGATATTACCTTGGTATCGCCGTAACCTAAATCCAAACCTATGGTAATCATTTTATTCATCCCCAAAAATATAATAAGAGATTTATATTTAAATATTTGCCTATTATTTAACATTTTTATCAAATTTAGCCATTTTTTTGTCGTACCATGTCTTACATTAACAAAATTTAAATTTTTATTAAATAATTTTCTATACTGATATTTTAACCTATAAAAATAATAAAAATTAACAATTTTCAAAATTGAAAGAGCCGCCGACGGGATTCGGTCCCGCGACCTCGTGCTTACCAAGCACGCGCTCTACCAGGCTGAGCTACGACGGCAGTACTGGTTAATCCCAAATCAATATAAATTATTTTTCAATTATCACATCTGGTTAAAAAAATCATTAAATACTTATAAATAATATTTATCTTTGTGATAAACCCTGATATAGAAACAGATAAAATAAAGAGATACTGGCAGGATTTCTTTGACCAGTATGATTATAATGACCAAATAAATAACCTAAGGTCAATATATCCAGATGAAAAATCACTTTACATTTCATATAATGATATAACCGGCTTTGATGAAACCTTCGCCCAAAGCCTGATGGAGGATCCCACACTTTATTTTTCAATTGGTGAGGAATACATAAGAGATACCATAGGGTTGTATAACAACAGAATTAAAAGAATAGATATACGGTTAACAGACGTTCCTGATATAACCGGCATTAAATATGAAATAAGGAACGTAAGAAGCTGCAATGTAGGTACATTTATTTCAATAAGTGGCATAATAAGAAAAAACACAGAGGTTCTTCCCAGGCTTGAAAGGGCAGCATTCAAATGCCCGGCATGTGGCGAACTTACCTATGTTAATGAGGACTATCAGAGACTGGTTGAACCATCCTCATGCCAGCATTGCGGATACAACAAGGGCAAGTTAAAGTTAATTCCTGAGGAATCAGAATTTGTTGATACACAAAAACTTGAGATACAGGAGAATCCAGATAACATTGATGGTACATCCCAGCCCCAAAGAATAACTGTAATAATGGAGGACGATATTGCAGGCAAGGTATTTCCAGGAGACCGGGTTACAATATATGGTATACTCAAGGCCGATCAAAAACATATAGGAACAATAATGCTAACAGAGTTCAATATATATTTATATGCAAACAATTATAAAAAAGAAACGAAGGATTTTGAGGATATAAAAATTAATGAGGATGATGAAAAACAGATAAGGGAACTTGCAAAGGACCCAAACATAATAAAAAGGTTATCAAAATCCATTGCCCCCTCAATTTATGGTCTTGAAATAATTAAAACTGCACTGGTGCTTCAGCTTTTTGGTGGGGAAAGAAAGATTATGAAGGACGGGACCAAAATCAGGGGTGATATACATATATTAATGGTTGGGGACCCTGGAACTGCAAAATCGCAGCTATTGAGATATATGACAATGATCTCACCAAGAAGTGTATTTGCATTTGGAAAAGGTTCAAGTGCTGCAGGTTTAACTGCGGCTGCCGTCAGGGACGATTTTGGTGAGGGTAGATGGACTCTTGAGGCTGGCGCTCTTGTTCTGGCTGATAATGGTTTTGTCGCCATAGATGAACTGGATAAGATGGATGACAGGGATACAGCATCAATGCATGAGGCAATGGAACAGCAGTCAGTGACCATATCAAAGGCAGGTATTATGGCAACGCTAAAATCAAGGTGTTCTATTCTTGCAGCTGCAAATCCAAAGTTCGGACGTTATGACCCCCTAAAAAGTATTACTGAACAGATTGACTTTCCACCGCCATTATTATCCAGATTTGATATAATTTTTAAGTTAATAGATACACCAAATAGGGAAATGGATGGAAAACTGGCAGAACATATACTCATGACACACAGACTTGGTGAGATATATAAGGGCCTTGAAAACAATAATGTGGATATAAAAATACCTGACGAGGAAAATTTTATACCCGAAATAGACAAGGATCTTATAAGAAAATATGTTTCATATGCAAAAAATCACGTTTTCCCCAGATTAAGCAATGAGGCAATTGATATACTTAGGGAAGAATATATTAAAACCAGAAGCTCTGGTGGTGATTCAATACCGATTACAGCAAGGCAGCTGGAATCCACAATTAGACTGGCAGAGGCCGCTGCCAAGGCAAGATTATCTCCAATTGTAACAGCAGAAGATGCATTACTGGCGAAAAGCATAGTGGATTATTACCTTAGGGAGGTATCTTCCATGAATGGCAAGGTGGACATAGATATATTGAACAGCGGTATAAGTTCCAGGCAGAGAAGTGAGCTTGAAATAGTTCTTGGTGTAATTAAAGAATTAAAGGAGGCAAAAAATCGTGCCCCTGAAGTTAAGGAGGTTCTTGATGAGCTTCAGGCTAGGGGCATAAGCCGGGAGCGTGCAGAATCAGATATAGAAAAATTAAATTCCATGGGTGAAATATACCGCCCATCAGATAAAAGAATAGATGTGTTGAAATGAATAATATTAATATGAAAATAGTTAATATTAATGGAGAGGTCGTTCTGGCAGCTGCGGATAGCGAATTAATAAACAGGGATCTAAGGGAAGGAAAGCTTCATTTAAAGGTAAAGCAGGATTTCTATGGTGATATGCGGGTTTCTGAGGATACTTTTTTATCATCCCTCTCCATATGCACGATTGCAAACTTGGTCGGAGAAAGGGTTGTGAGTGCAGCAATTAATGCAAATTACATAGACCCCGAGAACGTTATACGTATTAATGGCGTGCCACATGCACAGCTTGCCAAAATAGATTAATAATGATAAAGAATATATATACTGAAATAATAAGGAATAACTTACGTTAAACAGGATGATAAAATGGCAGAAGATAACAATAATGAGAATTTTCAGTATATAGTTAGGATCGCTAACCGTGATATTAAAGGAGAGAGAAAATTTGAGCTTGCACTTGCAGATATTAAGGGAATAGGATACAGGCAGGCAAAAATTATAGCAGCAAAATTTAATATAGACCCATCTGTAAGAATAGGCGATTTATCAGAGGATAAAATTCTTGAAATAAGGAAATATGTTGAAAATAAAGAATATGCAGATATGCCTGTATGGCTTTTAAACCATAGAAAGGATATAACCACGGGCAAGGATTTTAACCTGCTATCCAATGACCTTGACCTCCAGGTTAATGATGATATCAATTTAATGAAGAAAATGAGGTCATACCGTGGTATAAGACATGAGCAGGGTCATAAGGTCAGGGGACAGAGAACAAGATCAAATGGTAGAAAGGGTTTATCAATAGGAGTGGTTAGAAAGAAGGAGGAACCAGGAAAGAAATAAGGTGTTATTTATGGGAGATCAGAAATTTCAGAGGAAAAGTTATTCAACCCCGAGACATCCATGGGAGAAGGAAAGAATTGATTATGAACGTGAGCTTCTGATTAAATATGGCTTGAAAAATAAACGTGAGTTATGGAAGGCTGAGGCCATACTTAATAATTTTAGAACACAGGCAAGGAGCCTTCAGGCAAAAATAAGGTACAGCGACCCACTGGCCCAGAAACAGTTACAGCAGCTGCTTGCGAAATTAAGCCGGTTAAATATATTAACAGAAAACGCAACACTGGATGATATTCTGGCACTCTCGCTTGAGGACATTTTAGATAGAAGGCTTCAGACAATAGTTTATCAGAAAAATTTTGCATCAACAATGAAGCAGGCAAGGCAGTTAATAGTTCATGGGCATATAACTGTAAATGGTCGTGTCACAACAATTCCAAGCATGTTTGTTCAAAAAGGTTTTGAGGATAATATAGCATACAGTGAGAAATCACCATTTGCGGATGAAAACCATCCCATAAGGCTTGCCATTGCAGGGGCCGTTAAAGAGGAACAGGAAGAAGATAAAAAGGAAAATGTAAAGGAGGAAGAAGATGAATAAGACTGGAATAGCCCATATTTATGCATCACAAAATAATACATTAATACTTGTAACAGATCAGACAGGATCAGAAACAATAGCAAAATCAACCGGTGGAATGGTGGTTAAAAATGACAGGGATGAATCAAGTCCTTACGCTGCCATGAAGGCGGCAGATATTATATCTGAAAAGCTCCGTGAAAAGGAGATAACTGATTTAATTATAAGGGTTAGAGCTCCGGGCGGCAGCAAATCTAGAATTCCTGGCCCAGGAGCACAGTCTGCCATAAGGGCATTGTCCAGGGCAGGTTTTAAAATTTTAAGAATTGAGGAGGTTACACCCATACCCCATGATGGCACCAAAAAGAAAGGGGGCAAGAGAGGAAGGAGAGTATAAAATGCTTAAAATTATTGAATTAAAAGATAATTTTATCCGTTTTGAGATTGATGGTATTACTCCGGGAATAGCCAATTCTTTAAGAAGAACATTGATTAATGATATACCAAAACTTGCAATAGAAAATGTTGTTTTTCATCATGGAGAGATAAGGGATAAGGACGGAAACGTTTATGATTCCTCATTACCATTATTCGATGAGATGATTGCGTCCCGGCTTGGCTTAATTCCATTAAAAACAGATCTAAAACTTAATTTCAGGGACGAATGTTCATGCGGTGGGACTGGTTGCGATTTATGCACAGTTACATATTCCATTAATAAACTCGGCCCCGGGGATGTTTATTCATCAGATATTATGCCTGTAAACCGCCCGGACCTCACACCAACTGATCCCATGATCCCCATTGTAAAATTAAAAAAGGACCAGGCAATTTTGGTAACATGTGAGGCCATACTGGGACGTGGTAAGGAACATGCAAAATGGCAGGTAACCTCAGGGGTTTCATATAAATATCACAGAACATTCACCATCAATAAATCCGAATTTAATAAATGGACATATTATAAAGAAAAATGCCCAAAATCCGTGGTCAGCGAGACTGATGATCAAATTGTATTTAGCGATGACACTCCATGCAGATTTCTTTCACAGTTATTTGAGGAAGACCATGTGAAGATTGATGAGGATGATACCAGATTTATCTTCAAATTTGAAACAGATGGGTCATTAAAGGCCATAGATGTCCTTGATTATGCAATTAAAAGGCTGGAGGATCGCTTTAACACCCTAATGGAAAGCCTTTCAGATTAATTGATCATACTGCATTTTCCTGAATAAAGGAAGTATTAACCTTAATATTTCATTGCCCCTGTCTGTAAGCTCGTATGTTATATTCCCATAACTTTTTCTTTCTATAATACCAAATTTTGTAAGCTGTTTAATTCTCAGTGATATTAATGTTTTATCGGACCCTGGCAGATCATTAACAATTTTATTGAAATTTTGATTTTTTAATTTATTATTGGCAAGGAGCGTCATGATCATAATGGTATATTTTTTCCCGAGAAGCCTGAAAAGCTCTATTGAATTGTCTATGCATACCAACTCATCATTAAATTTTACCATGCAGTATTTTTGCCTCCCATCCATAGTTATACAATATCAATATTTATATAAACATATTGCTATGGAAGCCAGATCAGGACCATTTTCCAGCGCCTGATAAATTTTAACATCCCGTTTTAATGATTTCATCTCCTCATCAACGGCCATCTTTAATGGGGTGAAAAGATCCTCACCCTCCTTGCTTATGCCCCCTCCAATGAATATTGCCTCTGGATCAAGAATATTTATAATATTTACAATACCCACAGCCAGATAATATATTGTTTCCTCAACTATTAGCTGTGCAAGCATATCGCCCTCTTTCTTTGCGTCAAACACAGCCTTTGCATTAATAAATTCAGGTCTGAGTTTTGATAGTATTGTGGAGTCATTTAATCCATGAACATCCTCCAGCACCCTTGCCCTTATACCATTCCCACCTGCCAGTGTTTCAAAGCAGCCGCGCCGGCCGCATCCACATATTGGGCCGTTTGCCACCATAACCATATGTCCAATTTCGCCTGCCATGCCATGGGACCCGCGGTAGAGTTTACCATTAATAAATATCCCACCTCCAATACCTGTGCTTAATGTTATATAAACAAAATTATTGTATTTTTTTGCCCCGCCAAATATTTTCTCAGCTATTGTGCTGGCCGATGCATCATTTTCAAGCCTTACTGTAACACCAAAGTGCTTTTCAAGCCCCTCTGTAATATTATAATTTTTTAGGCCAAGGATATTCGGGGATGATACAATTAAACCACTTTTTGAATCAACAATACCTGCAAAAATTATTCCAATCATATCCGGTTTATTCAATTTATTTCTTGATAGAAGCTCCTCGCCCATATCTATAAGCTGCTGCGAAAGTCCGTTTTTACCATACTGTTTTGTTGTTTTTCTCTTTATGGAATCTATTATTTCACCATTTTCATTGCCAATAATGGCTGAAACCTTCGTACCACCAACATCATAGCCAAGTATAATCATAATATCATAAGATTATTTTAAAAATAAATATAAATCTAATTGAAACACTGGAAAAAGTTAAAAATTTAATAAATAGATAAATATAAACCTCTAATGAGAACGTACATTAATAATATAAATAATCTAGAAGATGGTTCTATAATAGAAATCGATGGATGGGTTCAGGAAATACGGAAAATAAAAAAGCTTCTTTTCCTAATAGTTAGGGATAATACAGGGTCTGTCCAGGTGACAGTTAAGGATAATATGGTAAAAAATTATGATTCCATTTATAATATTTCCAGGGAGTCTGTTATTAAAGTATCTGGTAAATTAAACAAAAAAAGCATTAGCAAATCGGGTGTGGAAATTCTTGCAAATGAAATTATAATATTAAATACGGCAGAGACCCCACTTCCAATGGGCGTTATTGATCTTGTTGATGTTGATTTCGATACAAGACTAAATAATAGATTCATTGATTTAAGAAAGCCTGAAAATCTTATTATATTCAAATTTGAAAGCGAGCTTCTTTTTGGCATCAGAGAATATATGAACAAAAATAATTTTATTGAGGTTCACACACCCAAAATTGTTGCGGCTGCAACAGAGGGTGGTGCTGACCTGTTCCCTGTTCAGTATTTTGAAAAACGTGCATATTTAAATCAGTCGCCACAGTTATATAAGGAAATATTAATGAGTTCTGGTTTTGACCGTGTTTTTGAGGTTGGTCCAGCCTTCAGGGCAGAAAAAGAGAACACTGTAAGGCACCTAAATGAGTTTACATCCATAGATATTGAAATGAGCTTTTCTGATGATGAAACAGTCATGAGGATGCTGGAAAACGCCATAGCATATTCCGTTAACCGCGCCGACTCCATTCTTGGCAAGGAATTAAAAGGTCTTGGTTATTCCATTGAGGAGGTAAGGCCACCATTTCCACGTATAGAATACTCAGAGCTTATTAATTATCTGAATGACAATGGCTTTAAATTAAACTTTGGTGATGATTTTTCCCCGGAGGCCATGAAATTTGTCTCTAAAAAATATAATGGTTTCTATTTTATAACAAAATGGCCAAAGGATTTAAGGCCTTTTTATACTATGCCTGATGATACCAATAGAAATGTTACAAGATCCTTCGATTTACAGTTACGTGATATTGAGGTATGCTCAGGTGCACAAAGAATTCATGATTATAACATGCTTGAGAACAGTTTTAATGAAAAAGGATTAAACAAAAATAATTTCGAATTTTACATAAAAGCTTTTAAATATGGCATGCCACCACACGCTGGATGGGGCCTTGGCCTTGAAAGGCTTGTAATGAACCTCTTAAATTTAAGCAATGTGCGTGAATCAACCTTATTTCCTAGGGATAGATCTAGACTTTCTCCCTGATTTTTTGTTATCACTCCATATTGTTTTTTCTAATTCATCATAGCTGGCTGTTTCGTCTTCTAGTTCTTCTTCAAATTTCTTCTTATATAAAGCCATATTGAAGACCAAATAATATATTTACAAACTAGAATATAAAGTTTTCCATTAATTTATAATTAATAAAACAAAAAATTATTTTTTATAAATTTAAGCTGTCTAAATTTTCCTAAAATTTTGATTAACTATTTTTGTAACGCACCTCTCTGTTTATTGAGTATCACTATGGTTGGAGTTATTCTGTATTTTAATTTTGATATCCTCGTTATTGATATTAATGCGGATTTCTTGTTTGAGTGCATAAAGAATTTTCTGATTTCATTTGCAAGAGACTTATTTAAGATGAGCTCAACGTAGATTGGGTTGCCCATGTTATAATAGGTGGCAATTATTGAACCCTCCCTGACGTTCTCTATATCCGACCTCTCTATTTCGAAATCATATTTTTCTCCTATCTCTATTTTCACTTTCCTTACCTTATTATGATATAAAAAACAATGTTATATAAGCTTTTCCAATTGCACATGAAATGGCATTAAATATATTATTAAAATTAAAAAATCATTTATTCAATATTTTATAATTTTAAGATATGAATAATTTCTATCATTGATATTTTTAAAAATTTTCATGATATTTATCCAAAATTTGTGTTATTTTATTATTTATTATAAAATAAATAAAAATGCCACCCATGTTAATGTCTCACCATTGATAAAAGGAAGTTGCCAGAATCAAATGGGCGTAAATCAATTATCTCCATTATTTTAAAATTTTTTATATTTCTAATGGCATTATTTAGAATAAATCTCTCATTTTTCCTAGAAGAAATCGATTTTAGTTTCAAAATCAGCATTGCATATTTTGCGCAAGTAAATAAATCAGCGTTTTTATTAAAAATATCAACCTGATTCCTCTGGGCAATATCCTGATATATAAAGTTAATCTTATCCACAAAAAATCTGTATTTCTCAGGCATATTTGCATCATCAAGAATTGGAAAAATATTACTTCTAATTTTTGCAAGGTTATAAAGTTTTACAAATGGGTCGTAGGCAAATTCTACTGCAAATATCCTTCCATTATAACAAATATCTGATATATGACTAACGGTTGTTCCTGTTGATGCCCCCAAATATAGCACATTTGTGTTTTTATTCAATGGAATTTCCTTAAGCCCCTTTATGATTGCAGCTGCAAGTTTGCTCCTCTTTGGATTCCACTCACGTAAATATTTTCCAGAATAATTTCTAATTTTTTCACCGTACACTGATTTATTATACTCAGATACTGTGAAAATTCTGTTTTTTTCCATAATTATATTTTTGTTTATTTCCTTCACATTTTAATATTAAAGCAATGTAAATAAATATTTACGAGTGCAATAAAATTATATTGTAATTAATAATATATAACCATGAACTGTGATATGTGTGGAAAACAAACAAATAAATTAATTAAGATAAAAATAGATGGTGCAATTCTCAATGTATGCGAGGATTGTGCAAGATTCGGTGAACCTGTGGAGGAAAAAAAATATAACAGTTTAAGCGAAACACTGACAATAAAATTCCCCGAAAAAAAAATTATAGTTCCACAGCATAAAAAACCATTTAAAAAGCCTTTAAACAGGGATAATCCTAAAAAAATTTACAGGAAGCCTGAAAATATTGAAAATCTTGATATAGTGGAGGATTATGCCAGGTTAATAAAAAGCAAAAGGGAGCAGATGGGCATGACGCAGGAGGAGCTTGCGCAAAAGATATTGGAAAGGAAAAATGTATTATCAAACATAGAACGCGGGGAACTCCTGCCGGATATAAATACGGCAAAGAAACTTGAGAAGGTTTTAAATATTAAGCTAATAGAGAAGGATTAACTTTTATCTTAAATTTATAATATCTATTAAAATTTCCCTCACATCTTTATACTCCACATTATACCTTGCTGATGTTTTTCCAGAACCAACCTTTATTGTTATTGCATCTTTATTATTTTCAAAAGCCTCCTCGTCTGTAATATCATCCCCGATTATTATGGCCGGCCTATTCTTATTCCTTATCTTTTTTATTGCAGTTCCCTTATTTATGCCCGGCATTCTTAGCTCAACGATATTCTTACCCCTGTATACATCCATGCTGACCTCCCTGCTGATTTTTTTAACCTCACCTATTATCTCATTAATTTCATTGCCATCATGCACATCACCCATATGAAATAACAGGCCACCTGTTTTATTAAAAATTTTTAAATTTTTATACTTTTTTGTGAAAAAATGTCTGTTTTCATATAATTTATTGCATATTCTTACATATCTCTGGAACTCACATGTTTCAATAACCTCACCATTAATATAATATATATCACCATGGAGTGCAACAATGTTATAATTGCCTATAAATTTTATAAGGTCATCAAGTGACCTTCCGGTCACAATAAAAAGTTCATAATATTTATCCAAATATTTTAAAATAAAATCCAGCTCGCTGTCTGCATAGCAGTTTGAGGGATCATTTCTTATGGGAACAAGCGTGCCGTCATAATCCAGAAATATTTGTGGTTCCAGATCTATTATGCTTTTAACGTCCCCCAAAATTTTGTTAATTTCATTCATGTTGGGATTATGCAACCTTGCTTATTATTTTTTTATACCACCATGTGCTATCCTTTTTTTGCACCTCCATTTTTAGCTTCTGGAGTCTGTCATATTTCTCACCCTCGTCCATATTTATTGCTGTTACTATTGCATCTGCAATCTCATCAAGGTTATATGGATTAACATGCAGTGCATCATTTAAATAACATGCTGAACCAGCAAATTTGGATATTATTAAAACACCCTTTCTTGTAACTGATATAAATTCCTTGCTTACAAGGTTAAGACCATCAATTAATGGGGTAATTAATGCCACATCAGCTATTTTGTAATACGATAGTAACGTGCTATCCTTTATTTTTCTATACATGTATATTATTGGTGTCCATGACATGGTGCTGAATTCACCATTGACCCTGCCAACCGTCATTTCTATTTCCTTTTTCATTTTTATATACTCTGGAACATTGGTTCTGCTTGGTGTAACATTCATTACATAAACAAACTTACCTGCAAGTTCAGGGAATTTTTTGAGCATTCTTTCTATGGCCAGCACACGATTTATCAATCCTTTGGTGTAATCGAGCCGGTCAATGGAAAATATGATCTTTTTGTTTGCGATGCCATCATATTTTATTTTCCTTGCCCTTTCATATGAGAAAAATGACGTATCTATCCCAAGTGGTATTGAATAAACTTTGCTATGCGGTTTTTCATTGAAAAGGAATCTGTATGTTTCAGTAAAATTATTGGTATATAATTTTGTATGAAATGTTAAAACATCGCTCATAGAAAGACTTTGAATAATATCCCTCCCCTCTGGAAGTATAGAATAAAATTCCTTAGATACCCATGGTATATGCCATGTAAATATTATTTTATTTTTTATACCCATCTGCCTGAGATGAAATGGAACCATTGTAAGCTGGTAATCGTTTATCCATATTACTGAATTATTTTCAATATTCTGAGATATTTCCTTTGCAAATTTTTTGTTAACCTCATTATATATTTTATATGAAACAGGCATAAATTTTATTTTATCCCGGAAATAGTGAAAAAGTGGCCATAAAACACCATTTGAATACTCTTCATAAAACCCCTGCCTCTCTCGCCTTGTTAACATAATTCTTTTTAACGTATAATTGTTATACTTTTCCTCACAGAAATTCTCATCTGCGGACCCCCTTCCCCAGCAAATCCATGTGCCACCAAATTTTTCGAGCATGGACTTTAGGGCCGTTGCAACACCCCCAACATTACTGGTTGTAACAATTTTATTGCCCTGTTTATCATGTGAAAACGGACAGCTGTTTGTTACTATTAAATAATTCATAAATATATATGTTTTTATACCTTAAATTACTTTTTAAAAAGATATTTACAAATGTGATTAATTTAATATAATTTATTAGAATAATGCCAGAATGTTTTACCTTAATTTACCGCCGGTGGAGAAAATCGGCCTAACAATTATATTATTTATACACGTTTTATCCGCCATAATATTTGTCGGGGGCTCAATTTTTATCTGGCTTATACTGTGGCCGGAGTCATATAAACTTAATGATGAGAAAATAAGAACCAGATTGCTGGGGTTTGTTGGAAAAAAGTTTGCATTATATACTAATATTAGCTTAATACTCCTTATAGCAACAGGGCTAACGATGACATATAAGTATCTGGAAAATTTCTCACTTTATTTTACCAGCACAGAGGGGCATATCCTTTTTATTGCTGAGGTTCTTATTATAATAATGATTGTCATAATGTATGGAAATAATATTTATCATGGTAGGTTAATAGTTAAATTAAACGAACAGAACAAATTTGATGAGATAAAAAAGATAAGGAAAAAAACACACGTTTTCTCATTTATAACAATGATTCTGATGGTTATTATAGTGCTTCTTATGGTTGCACTGAGGGTTTATTATTAGGTAAAACTGCATGTATAAACATTTTATAAAATTATAGAATCAATACACACTAAAAACCGAATAAATATACTTTATTTATAAATTTTAAAAATAAAAAAATACTTATCTGGCAGAAGCTGCAACTCTTTCTATTTCTTCCTTTTTGGATATTGCATATGAGTTTCCATCGTTTCTTGATGCAAGTATAATTTCGTTTGCAAGGCATTCCTCTATGTGTATTTTATGTTTAAATGAGGCTTTAGTTGCACCTATGCATATATTTCTTAATGCCTCATCAAGCCTTCTGGAGGGTGATACATCTACTGATTTCGGGACTGCAATACCACCATATTTTAACCTGGTTACCTCCTCTCTTGGAGCGCTGTTTTCTATGGCTGTAACAAGTACCTGCACAGGATTTTGTTTTGTTTTTTTATTTATTATGTCGAAAGCCTCACTTAAAACTTTATATGCAGAATATTTTTTTCCTGTCCATTTTTCTGTTCTCATAAGCTTATTTAAAAGCCTCTCGATGGTGTTCATGTTCTTCTTACCCGAAAGATAGTTTGAAAACCTTCCTCCGGTATGCAGATTAATGTAAGATGTTAAATTTATATAATTTGCAAGACCCTGATCGTGAATCTGTATCCCACTTACATCATATTTATTCATTAAAAGCTGATCCATGAAATCACCTTACTGTTTTCTCCTTCCTTCCACGAACAAGCTCAAGCAGTGATATTCCATTAACCTTTATTACCTTATATCTAACACCAGGAATATCTCCCTTACTCCTGCCCATTCTACCTCCAATACCCTCGACAACAACCTCATCATGCTCATCTATATAGTTTATTGCACCATCGCCAGGGGCAAAGGCTGATAACTGCCTTCCATTTTTTATAAGCTGTATCTTGACACACTTCCTGATGCCTGAGTTTGGCTGTTTTGCCTCAATACCAACCTTTTCTATGACTATACCCTTTGCCTGTGGTGACCCCTCAAGAGGATCACTCTTCTCTCTAAGATTAAGCATTCTTCTTTTATAATCACGATCTGACCATGCGTAATGTTTTCTAACTTTTTTTAATTTTCTGCCTGCATTCATACCATTGGGCATTATATCACCTTAAATTGGAAACAATTCTGACCACATCATTATTTAATAATTTATAATCTTTTCCTATTACTCTCTTGGTTTTTCCGTTTATGGCCCTTATAAAGTTCTTTCCAATATCTGTATGCACCAGAAAGGCGAGGTCAAGTGCAGTTGTACCATCCTTAACTATGTAGGCATCCGGAAGTATGTTACCATTTTTATCAGTCCACTTATTTTCATCTGCAACCGGATATACAACTATATAACCCAAGCCTTTTATAATATCTGTTATAATATCAGTAAATGTTCGAATGCCATTATTTTTATAAAACATTCTTATTTTTTCAAGGGCATTTTTTTGTTCCTCGCCAGATTTATTTGTATAGTTAAAATCTATTGAATTATTATTTATATAACCATTTTTGAACGCCTTGGCGAGAATAAATTCGTATTCTGCGGATATTAAAAAATTGTTATTTAAGTCCTTTTTTATTTTTTCAATTGAGTCTGAATCCAGAAGGTCTATCTTATTTCCAATATTAAAGATGGGCTTTACATATGTTAGAATATCATTGCAGAATCTCTCTACATCCACCGGTTTCCAGTCTATTAACCTTTCTGGAAATGAGTCATTGGACATAATGTAAAATAGATCCTTCTCCTTAATCCCAAATGAGGCCACCTTTTTTAAAATCTTCTCAATTAATCTTTCTGAGGTATCAGCATCCTCCTTTCTGGCAAATTTTTGCCAGTCTCTATATATTCTCTCCTTTAGCCATAGCATTATTTCGTTCCTTACCATATTAATGTTTATTTTGTAGTCACCTGAATCCTCATCGCCATTTACATCATAAAGATTTATTATTATATCTGCATCACGTATATTATCCAGAAATTCATTGCCCATACCCTTGCCCTCACTGGCACCCTCTATAAGTCCGGGGACATCAATGATTTCCACGGGAATGTATCTTATGCCATTAATACATTTGCCTTCGCGTGGATTGCATTTTGCACCGATATACCTTTCTGGGCATTCATCGGTAATATATGATATACCAACATTTGGTTTGATTGTGGTAAATGGATAATTTGCTATATCAACGTCAGATAGCGTTATTGCAGAAAAAAGTGTGGATTTTCCAGCGTTAGGCTTTCCAATCAACCCAATTTTAAGCATTTAATATTCCACTTCCCTCATATCATATCCCTTTGGGCATTTAATCTTGCCCAAAACCTTTTTGACAACAATTTTTTTGCTGCCCTTATAATTAATCAGATTGCATTTTTCTATGAAAGGGCATGTTATATAATCACATTTCATGGATTTTAGCTCCAGTGAAATTCCATCAATAAGGTGGCGGCTGTACTGTACATTAAATGTATTTGGCATCTCCTCAACCTCCACCGTGGAAACTTTATTTTTATTAAAAATAAAGCATGGATTTATCTGCTCCTTTACATTGACGATTTTATATCTTTTACCCTCTTCCAGGTTAAAACATACATTTCTTATCCTGCATTCATCGCATTTTCCAGTAAGAGGGCCAACAAAAGTAAAAACATCACCCTTTCTCGCTAAATCAACACCAATTAATGTAATTTTACCCATATAATCACATACTGTAAAAATAAATACCTTATTAAAGTTATCATTACATTATATAATTCCTGTAATTTTAAGTGCCTTTTCGGCCACCCTCGTGCTAAGATCTGTTTCTCCAAGAATTGTGTACCTTTCAGGCCTCAATCTATGGGCAATTGAAAGGGCCTTTATTGCAATATCATCAGAAATTCCATATTCTGATGCTTTTGTTTGCACACCTATCTTTTTATATGTTTCCTTCAGTTTAATCCAGTCCCCTCCCTGAAGGTACATGCTTACCAGAGACCCCATTGCCACCTGCTCTCCATGCATTGAGGTGCCCCTGCCAAGAACCTCCAGTGCATGGGCAAATAAGTGTTCGCTCCCACTTGCTGGTCTGGAAGTGCCCGCTATGGCCATAGCTGTTCCTGAGGCAAGTATTTCCTTTGTTATGAGCCATATGCTTTCCTCCATTCCCGGCTGTATCATATTTGCGTTCTCCATTAGCTCCTTGGATGTATACTCTGATATGATTGCAGCAGTGCTGCTAAACTCCTCCCCCTTTAATCTGTATGCAAGACGCCAATCCTCAACAGCAGTAATGTTTGCTATAACATCTGCTGCACCGGCTGCAGCAAATCTGTACGGTGCCTTTAACATTATTGATGTATCCGCAACTATTGCAGATGGCATAACTGCCTCCACTGAAAGTACAGATTTTCCATCTGATATTGATGCCCTTGGTGATGCAATGCCATCATGGCTTGGGGCGGTTGGTACGCTTATAAAAGGAACACCAATATCTGCCGCGGTTTTTTTGGCAAGATCGATTTTGGAACCACCACCAACGCCAATAACAACACCTATTTTTGAATTTTTAATTTCATTTTTAATGAAATTTAAGGTATCAATGGATGCCCCATCAACAATCAGGACATTATATTGTATATCATCCAGCAATTTTTCTATATATTTTCCTGCCAGTTCATATGTTTTATTTCCGGTAATTATTAATGCTTCTCCGGACCTCAAATTTTTTTTAACAACATCGTTTATATTAACTATTGCATTATGGCCAATAAAAACATCATTGGGAAAATGCATTGATCGTATTTTATTAAATATCATAATATTGACATATTTAATTTGAATATAAATTTAGCCATAAAGATACAGTAATTCATTTAATTTTTAAAAAAATATTATATATAATTAAATTGATTTACCTTACAGTTATGAAAATTGACGATGAAATACAAAAATTCCAGAAATTTTTATTATCAGAAAGGCGCAGCCCATATACAGTTAAGGAATATGCATCACTGGTCAATAATTTTCTTGGTTTTATAAATAAGGATATTAATTCTGTATCAGCTGAGGATATAGAGGAATATAAAAGCTATCTGGCCCTCACTAAAAATTATTCAAAAGCATCACAGTACCTATCAATAAAGGCTATAAAGGCATATTATTCATCCAAGAGATTGTCACCCCCATTTAATCTCGTACCACCAAGAAGGTCACAGAAAATGCCTGTTTACCTTAATGAGTCTGATGCGCGCAGGCTTCTTGAATCTGCTCATGATATCAGGCTCAGATCAATTATATCATTATTTTTATATACCGGGTTAAGGGTTGGCGAATTAACAAGACTGGAAATGGAGGATGTTGATCTTCAGGAGAATATAATATATGTACATTCAGGAAAGGGAGATAAGGATAGAATAGTGATAATTCCGGATGAATGCAGAAACGATCTTTTATCATATCTTAAGAGGAGAATAACTATAACAACAGCATCAAATAATTTTTTTATTTCCAATAAAAAAAATAGATTTGATACAAGTTCCATAGAGAGGCTGGTAAAAAATCTTGCCAAAAAAGCAGGAATACAGAAAAAGGTCACACCGCATGTATTGCGGCATACGTTCGCAACGTCTGTGCTGAGGAACGGCGGAGATATAAGGTTCATTCAGCAGATACTTGGGCATTCAAGCATTGCAACAACACAGATTTACACCCATATAGATGATAATACATTAAAGGAAATGTATATGCTTCATAAACCAAAATATTAATTTTCTCTGTGAATTATATAATTGGATAGGAACTCCAGCATTTCAAGGGGCTCCTCACTGCCCCTTATTGATTTAAGATTTTGTTTTGCTATTTTTGTAAATTCATCGATTTTTTTAAGGGAATAATCGTACGAACCTGTGTCAATAATAATTTTCTTAAGTTTGTTAAAATCATCATCTGAGACGTTCCCCGATTTAATGCATTTCTCTATGAAACTTCTCTGAAGATCATTGGAATTCTCATACGCCTTAATAATCAAAAGTGTTTTTTTGCCCTCATTCACATCGCTTTTTATTGATTTTCCAGTCTTTGCCTCGTCACCGAACATGCCGAGTATATCATCATAGAGCTGGAATGCTATCCCCGCATTTTTTCCAAATTCCCTTATATTCTGAGTATAATCATAGTTTCCTGCCAGAAAAGACCCCATCACCATAGGTCCCTCTATTGTATATCTTGCTGTTTTAAAATAATGAAGTTTCAAAAGTTTTTCCTCGCTGTATGTTTCATTGATTGTTGAGAACAGGTCAAGTAATTGGCCCTTGCCAGTATCCTCTATCACCTTTGAAAATTCATAATCAGCATTTAATAAATCTTTTTCATTAAATCCTGATTTTAACAAAACCTCATGTGAGAATGTATCTATTAAATCCCCAGCACTTATTGCTATGTTTTCTGCTATTTTCCTATTTTTAATTTTATTTTCAAAATGTTTATGGAAACTGGGTTTACCACGCCTTATATCGCTTTCATCCATTATATCATCATGTATTAAAAGATATGACTGTGCAAGTTCAATAGATGTGGATGCGCGGATTATCTTATCGTCTATGTCCCTAAAAATATTATAGCCAAGGATCATTATTATTGGTCTTACACGCTTACCACCATTCATTGTAAAATCCTTTAATACATTGATTACCTGGCTAATCTCATCATCAGAGCATTCTTTAAGCTTTTTCTCAAAATAGGTGTTCAATTCATTATTGACTGCTGATTTTAGGCTGTCGAATTTTTTAATATAATAGCTGTTATCGTTTATCAATTTATGGTTTATATATTAGCCCATTATTAATTTTTTTGTATTAAAACAAATAAGGTTATGGTTTCTGTTAACATTGTTAACAAACACCTTTGGAAGTTATTATACCAATTAATATTGGTATGCTTAAACTTCCTGGATACAACCTTGAATTCTTGCCATCATGGTTATTATTATAATATATCATTTTTATAAATAGTTGCTGGAATCACCTATAATATTATAACAGTAATTTGCTTTACTATAAACTTTATACTTTCATCTTATCCCTTAAGGAAAAAGACTCCAACCTTTTTGAGTTAAATAACTTAATCTTAATATATATGGTTTAAATATTATACACATGGCAGATGGTTATATCTATAATAAGGATGATGAGGCTGATGATTATAACGAACGTGGCATTTCATACTTTAATGTGATGCAGTATGCAGACGCTGTAAAAGAATTTACAAAGGCAATAAATATTATTAAAACAGACCCAGATTTTTATCTGAACCGGGCACTGGCCTATTATTCATTAAAAATGTACAATGAGGCAATAAAAGATTGTCAAAAGGCAATATCATTAAGCAGCGATAGGGGAGATTATCATAATACCCTTGGTTCAATATATGATGATATGAGAAAATATGATGAGGCCATAAATGAATTTAACGAGGCCATAAAAATAGAATCAGATGTCCCTGATTATTATTATAATAGGGGAAATGTGTACTGGAAAGTTGGTAAAACAGATTTGGCACTGCAGGATTATGATAAGGCGGTTTCATTAAATGATTCAGACCCAATTTTTCTTTATAAAAGGTCCCAGCTTCTCACTGAACTAAATAAATATGATGATGCATTAAAAGACCTGGATAAATGCATAAAAATATCAAGGAACCCTGCATATTTTGTTGACGAGGCAGGTATTTATGAAAAACAGGGGAATTACCAGAAATCCTTGGATATACTGAAAGAAGCATTAAATCTTTCACCGCAGGATATATCAATAAAATCCAAAATAGCATCAATTGAAAAATTAATAGAATCAGAAAAATAAATTAAATATGACCGAAAAATTTTAATTTTATTTTTATCTAATTATTTATTAATAATGCAATTTTTTTTATTTTTTCAATCCTGTTTATTATTATTTGAGAAATAAAATTGACAAAATTTTAAATTATTAAATAAATTTTGTAAAAATATAAAATAACACTTATATATATTGTCAATGTTATGTATTTCCATATCATAAAGAATAAATACAACTCAATGTTTAAATCATTATGGTTGATACAGCCGTTGAGGATCAAAATAAACACTCCTATAGAAAAGATTTGGGACTATGGAGTGTTGTTATGCTTGCTCTTGGTGGGATACTAGGTCCTGCTGTGGCATATGCACCCGTGTATACACTGGCCGATGCAGGCCCTGTAGGCATTCTTGCATGGCCCATAGCAATGATAATGATACTGCCAATAGGTCTTGTTTTTGCGGAACTTGGCACAACCTGGCCAAAGGCCGGTGGTGTTGCATACTATCCATCAAAAAGTAACGGCCCCCTGGTGGGTGCAATTAATGGGTGGTCATCCATGGTTGGATACCTTTTTGTCGGGCCCGTAATTGTTTTTGCTGTCGTTGAATATCTGAGCTTTTATTATCCGCCCCTTTATGTAAACGGTGTTTTATCGTATGCCGGCATTGCTGTGGCTGAGGTAATACTTGTGCTTGTTTTTCTTGTTAATGTGTTAAGGATTAAGCACATGGGTGGGATAAATCTGGTTCTCACCATAATAAGCATAATATTAATAGCAATTATAATAATATCACTATCATTTTATTTTAAGCCCTCAAATCTTGTCTCACCCAGCGTTGGAGGATTTGCACCTTATGGATTTACCGGTCTGTTTGGAGCCATAACAATAACAGTTTTTGGATATGGTGGATTCAGGCAGCCAATTGATTATTCTGAAGAGGTTAAAAATCCGGGCAAAAGTATACCTGTCGCAATTATAGTGGCACTGCTTGCCTCAGGCCTGATATTCTCCCTCGAATCCCTGGCATTTGCCGGTGCAATAAATTTCTCAAAATTCGGCACAGCCAACGGTAACTGGGCCTCATTATTAAATTACAGTGCACCATATGCCACCATAGCACAGACCCTCGTCCTTCCTGCAATAGTTGTTATAGCCATAATAGCCGCATTAATAGCCACCTTCAAGGACGGTGTTATATACTATGGGAGTACAGCAAGGGTTGGTGAAATACTTTCAAGGGAGGATAAATATTTCCCCAGATTCCTTGGTAAAATGAACATACGCGGAATACCAATTTACTCAATTATCATGGTACTCATAATAACAATAGTCCTGGTTGCACTGGGAAGGTCACTGGCAACCATTATAAATATCATGGTTGATGGATTTTTATTATCCTATGCCCCGGGGGCAATTAGCCTTATGGTGTTTAGAAAGACGGAACCAAATATAAAAAGGCCGTTTAAGCTTCCATTTGCAAACGTCCTGGCTCCAATAGCTTTTGTTGTTTCAAATCTTCTTGTTTACTGGTCTGGATGGTCTGCCATTGAAATCATAGTACCGCTGGATTTTGCAGGCGTTGTTTTTGTGCTTGTATACAACCATTACAATAAACTGGATGCAAAATATGCAATGTACGGTATCTGGCTTCCTGTGTATTTAATACTTATAGTTGTATTATCGTACATAGGCAGCAGCTTCTTTGGAGGCCATAATTACATACCATTTCCATACGATACATTTGTGTTCATAATAATCACGCTAATATTTTATTATATAGGCACTGAAATGGGCATAAGGAGTGTTAATTACATAAGAAAGAAGAACGGTAAGGCTGCGGCCGGAAATTAAAAATTAATAAATTATAATTTAATCATTTAAAATTTTATATATTTTTATGTTATTTTATTATTTTCCATTTAACAATATTTAAATTTGGCATGATATTTAATTTTTGATATAAAATGGTGAAAATTATAAATAATATAGATATGGAGAAACTTGAGCAAACATCTAAAAAGGTGCATGAAAATGGTGGTCATTTCGGGTCGGAAAAACATATAAAAGGTGAATTCCATTTTGAAGGAAGTCCGATGTTTACAGCAGAATTATCATCAGAAAAGGCAAAATTTATACTGGGTGCTGATGAACCCGGCGTTCTTGGCGGTCAGGGCACACATGCAACGCCGCTTAATTATTTAATGATGGGTGTTATGTCATGTTTTGCATCCACCGTGGCAATACAGGCTGCAAAGAGGGGTGTCAGGCTAAATAAGTTAAATTTCACAGGTCATTTATATTATGACATAGGTCCAGTTGTTGAGGATTCAAATTTCCCAATAATAAAATCTATAAAAATAGATGTTGAATCAGATAAGGATATCAGGGATATTTTAATAGCATCAAGGAAGGCATGTCCGGCTCTGTATGCAATGATAAATCCTATACCCACAGAAATTGCCCAGATTTAAATCAATGTTAATGTCACATACCAAAATTTATTAGTTTTTTATTATTTATATATCATGAAGGCTGTAGTAATTAATAATTTTGGCACTGAAAACCTAGAGATAAGGGATGTGGATGAACCATCCGGCGGAATAAAGGTTATGGTTAAAAAGGCAGGGCTTAATCCACTTGATTACAACCTAATAGCCGGAAAGGTTGTTTATGGTGTGTCACCAATGCCTCATATACCTGGTTCAGAAATTATGGGAATTGCCATGGAGGATGGAAAAAATATTAAAAAAGGAGACCGTGTAATAGTTTATAATCGAATATTTGACGGAAGCTGCGAAATGTGTATTTCTGGAAATGAACATTTATGCTATAATGGTGGAATATGGGGAGTTGTGACCAATGGCGGATATTCCGAATACATATCAGTGGATGAAAAAAATCTTTTTAAGGTTCCGGATGTAATAGATGATAACACTGCTGTTAGCATAGGTATAGGTGCATTAACAGCATACCGCGCAATTAAAATGGCCAGGCCTGCACCGGGCTCCAAAATACTGGTTTATGGTGCTGGAAACACAGGAATTTTTACAGTCCAGATTGCAAGGATAATGGGCCTTGATGTGTATGTGTATTCAAGAAAAAATGAGCTTGGCAAATTCGGCATAACCGTATTTAATAAAATACCTGATGATTTTCAGGCAGATACTGTTATTAACCCTCTTGGCAATGGCCTTCTTTCAGAGTCATTGAAGTATGTAAAAAGGCGCGGTAAATTAATTACATACGGTGTTTTAACCGGAAGAAATTTTGAGGCCGATATAGCAGATATATATACAAATGAAAAGCAGATTATTGGGTCCACAGGTGGAACAAGACAGGACCTTTACGAATTACTAAAAATAATGAGTTTAAACAGGTTCTATCTTCCTGTGTACATGGAATACAGTTTGTGGAACATTAAAAAGGCGCTGGAGGATTTTACAAACAGGGAAACTGGAAGGATAATATTAAATCTATAAATTTTTTAATGTTTGAATGCTCTTATATATATCATTGTTAAAAATGTAGGATGCTGATACAAGGATCTCAGCACCATTTTCAACGCACTGTTTTCCGGTTATATCATTAATTCCACCATCCACCTCTATTCTTGTTTTTAAATGTTCTGATTTAATATAATCAGAGGCCTCCTTTATTTTGGGAATTATACTGTTTATAAATTTTTGACCCGAAAAGCCAGGATAAACAGACATTATTAATAAGATCTCAGATCCTGGAAGGTATTTTTTAACCTTTCTAAACTCTGTATCTGGGTTTATTACAATTCCGTACCTTATACCATCCCTTTCAAACTTATTTATAAGTTCTCCTATATCCACGGGAGATTCATAATGAATTAAAAGAACATCCGCACCGGCAGATAAAAAATCTCTGTAATATTTATCTGGGCGGTTTATCATTAAATGCGCATCAAGTCTAAGCTTTGTTGATTTCCTTACTGCCCTGATAAGATCAGGTCCCATTGTTATATTATCCACAAAATTTCCATCCATTACATCAAGATGAAATGAACCTGCACCTGCATCCTCGCATTTTTTAATTTCACTCCTTAGATCTGATAAATCGGAAGAAATTATTGACGGTGATACCTCTATATTTCGCATATTTTGTAATTTATTACATTCATATATGCTTTTTGCAAGATTTTTTTTATATAAAAGTAAATCGTTAAATGGCAATACGGAAAGTTTAAGCATATTTTGATTATTTAAGATAGCATATTAATGCCTTATTAAATAATTTAATACAATGTTAATATAATTGTATGAATGCATTAAAAATAATATTAGGGGGATACATTTGCCGGATGAAATTAAGGATATAAGAAAACTGGAAATAAAATATATGATTAAACTGCTTCCTGTATTTAGACGGTTTCTTAGGGATAGAAAAAAATCAAAAAAAAGTGAGGAATATGATTATTTAATAGAAAAAAATGGAAGAAAGGCAGTGAATGTGTTTATTGAGCTTGGCCCCACATTTATAAAACTTGGGCAGGTTCTATCTGCAAGACCGGATCTGCTTCCCAAGGAATATCTAAAGGCCTTTGAGGATCTTCAGGATAATGTCCCACCTGATGACTTTACTCTGGCAAGGAAAATTATTGAAAAAAATGTTGGAAGGATCGAGGAGAATTTCGAGCAATTCAATGAAAATGCAATATCTGGTGCATCATTGGGCCAGGTGTATATTGCCAGATATAAAAACCGTGATGCCGTTGTTAAGGTTAACCGTTATAATATTACATACATACTTCAAAGAGATTTAATAATCATTAAAAGGCTGCTCAGGCTATTCAAAAGATTTATTGATAACTACCTTTATATAAGCATATCCAGTGTTATTTCAGATTTTTCTGTTAGAATATATGATGAGGCCAATTATTTTATAGAGGCCGAAAATCTGAGAAGGATAAAATCAAATATTTCAAAATATGGAATAATTATACCGGAAATATTTTTTGTTTCACGTGAGGTTATAATCCTTGAATATTTGCCAGGAATTAAAATAACAGATGTCAAAGGCTTAAAAGAGGCAGGCGTTGATACAAAAAAACTGGCCTATAAACTTGACCTCACATTTATAAGAATGCTGTTAAGAAATGATATATTTCATGCTGACCCCCACCCTGGAAATATTGCAGTGACATCACAGGGCAGCATAATACTGTATGATTTTGGCATGGTTGGAAAGCTTGATGATAAAACAAGATTTTCCCTTCTTAAACTATACGATGGACTTATAACAAAGGACCCTGATATTATAATAGACTCGCTTTTAGAATTAAACGCATTATCACCTGCCGCAAACCGGGGAATAATAAGGAAGGCAATAGAATTATCCATAGCAAATCTGTCAGGAAGGAATGTAAATGAGATGGATATATCAGAACTTCTTGAAATTGCAAATAATGTCATTTTTGAATTTCCATTTCATCTTCCAAGGGAGCTTGTACTTTACATGAGGATGTCCTCACTTCTGGAGGGCATATGTAAAACCCTGGACCCTAACTTTAAATTTGTGCTTGTTCTGCAGGAAATACTGTATAATGAGGGCATGCTCAACGAACTTTACAGAAAGGAGCTTTCGGATTTTATCTCAAAATCAGTCATATCAATCGAAAAGGGCCTTGATGTGCTTCCGCTTTTAAAAAGAAGGCTTGAAGAACAGACGGATGCGGTAAATCAAAAAAATAACAAAATACCGGTTACCATATTTTTATCAGCCATTTTAATATCGCTCTTTATATTCTCCCATAATTATCCTGTGATTGCATATCCATTGATGGTTCTGGATATAATATTTTTTATAATATATATAAAAAAATAAATTATTCTATTTTAACCGTTTTAACATTTTTCACAGGTATCTTTACTGTTAACACACCATCCTGGTATTTAGCTGTAAAATCAGCCTCACTGTCTATCTCAACGGGAAGAGAAATGCGTTTAAAGACCTTCTCTGGCCTCTGATTTTCATACAGATTACCATCGGGTTTAATTTCCCTGTCAGCCCTTATTATAAGGGCATTTTTTTCTGCCGTTACCTTTATTTTATTCTTGTCAAAACCAGGTAGATCTGCCTCTACAGTTAATTCTCCCCCATCCTCATAAATGGTAACCGGTGGATAGGCATAGCTCATTATTTCCCTTATGCGGTCATTAATATTCTTCATAAATTCGTCTGAATAAAATTTAAGTGGCCTGTACATAATAAACCTATTATTTAGGTATACAAAAACTTTATGTTATTTTTCTAGATAACCAAATTTTTGACCAGCAACATTTTTCATTATTTTTTCAGCAGCGTAATACGGGTTTTCATTCTCAATATCAGCAGAGTCTATATTATTTATGTATTCTGAATATATTCTGTAAATTTTTTCCATTATTATCTGCTTTATTTTTCTTTCGTTTCTTCTATATTTATTTTGGTATTTCCAGTCATTTATATATTTAACAAACCTGTCATAATTTTCAAGTGTCAATGAATTCAGTCCAATAACAGGAATATCTGCCTTATTGCTCATATTTAACGTTTCCCTAATATCTTTAATTGCCATGTAGGAATCCTCCCTATCCATTTTATTAACAATAAAAATATTTCCTATCTCCATTAAGCCTGATTTCACTGCCTGTATTTCATCACCAAGTCCTGGTGCAAGTATTACACAGGTTATGTCAGCTATATTCATTATATCAAGGTCAGACTGTCCAGAGCCAACTGTTTCCACTATAATATAATCACTGCCTGATGCCTCCATCACCTTAATTATATCCCATGAATATTCAGACAGGCCACCCTCATAAAGCCTATTTGATGTACTCCGCATATAAATGTTGTACCTGCTTAATGCCTCCTGCATTCTTATTCTATTGCCCAGTATTGACCCCCCTGAAAATGGACTTGCAGGATCAACAGCAAGTATTGATACCTTGCCGGTTTTTGCAAGCATTGGCGCTAGATTTCCTATTATTGTACTCTTTCCAACACCCGGAGGGCCTGTTATGCCTATAATTTTTGCACTACCGTGGCTGTATATCCTTCCTATTATTGCCTCCCTTGCATTTTCATCATTTTCAATCAATGAAATTGACCTTGCAATCATCCTTTTATCCCCGGCAAGGATGCCGTTTACAATATCATTTATATTCATTTTTTCTCAGTTCCCTTACCTCTAATGCCCTTTTTGTTACATGGTCAATTATTACATCAAGCCTGGTGCCGGGGCCAAAATTTCCGGTAACACCCATTTTTTCAAGTTTTGGCTTATCCTCATCAGGTATGATTCCACCACCAACAACAGCTATATCATTTATTCCACGCTTTTTAAGTATGTCCATGACCTTTTTAAATGCAGTCATGTGGGCTCCATTTAAAAGGCTTAGGGCTATAACATCCACATCCTCATTAACTGCTGTGTCCACCACCTCCTCCGGCGTTGGAAGCAAACCAGCGTATATTACCTCCATTCCAGCGTCCCTAAAAGCCCTTGCCAGCACAAATATCCCACGGTCATGTCCATCTATGGCCGGCTTTGCAAGAAGGACTTTTATTGGTGGCTTAATAAATTTTTGGTTCTTTCCACTCTCCAAATATCTCCCTCCCTACATTTGATATTTCCTCAATGGTTGCATAGTTTCTAACACAGTCCATTATATATGGCATAAGATTAACATTTTCATCCTGCATCGCATCCCTTAATTTATCCAGTGATCTGGATACCATCTCATTATTCCTGTTTCTTTTTAATTCCTTAAGCCTCTTAACCTGATTTTTTTCTGCTATTTCATCAATTTTTAATATATTAATTGGCTTTTCATCCTCCTCAACATATTTATTCACACCAACCACTATGTCATCCATGTTTTCTATTCTAAGCTGCTTTCTATATGATGTCTCGGCTATTTCCTTCTGTATATAGCCCTTTTTAACTGCATTAAGGATTCCACCCATTTTTTCTATCTCATCAAGATATTTATAAACTGCCTCCTCCATTTCGCTTGTAAGCCTTTCAACATAATACGATCCACCAAGTGGGTCTATAACGTCTGCAATGCCGGATTCCTCAGCTATTATCTGCTGTGTTCTTAATGCAACCTTCACAGCCTCATCCGTTGGCAGTGCCCAGGCCTCGTCATATGAATTTGTGTGGAGACTCTGGGTTCCACCAAGCACCGCAGCCATGGCCTCTATTGTCGTCCTTACAATATTATTTAATGGCTGCTGCCATGTAAGTGTATATCCTGAAGTTTGTGTATGGAATTTTAACTGCATGCTTCTTGGATTTTTTGCCCCATACTTTTCCTTTAATACAGTTGCCCATATTCTTCTGGCCGCCCTGAATTTTGCAATTTCCTCAAAGAAGTTAATAGAGGAATTGAAAAAGAACGACATCCTTGGTGCAAACTTATCCACATCAAGCCCCGCATCTATGCCTGTGTCAATATAATAAAATCCATCTGCCAGCGTGAATGCAAGCTCCTGAACTGCACTTGATCCAGCCTCCCTTATATGGTATCCTGAAACACTTATGTAATTCCATTTCGGAACATTTTCTGTGGAGTAGACAAGCATGTCCCTTATAAGTCTGATATGGGCCTCAGGGGGATACATCCACTCCTTCTGGGCAATGTATTCTTTAAGTATATCGGCCTGAACAGTTCCAGATATTCTGTCTAAATTCACACCCTTTTTCTGGGCAAGAACAAAATACATTGCGGTTAATATTGCGGCAGGTGCGTTTATTGTCATCGATGTACTAATTTTTGAAAGGTCTATGCCGTCGAATATCCTCTCCATATCAGCCAAAGAAGAAACATTAACACCGCATTTCCCGACCTCACCCTCTGCACGTGGGTTATCACAATCGTAGCCATAAAGTGTTGGCATATCAAAGGCTATGCTCAATCCAGTTTCACCGTTGCTTATAAGATACTTTAACCTTTTATTGGTGTCCTCAGGTGTTCCAAACCCAGAAAACATCCTCATTGTCCATAATTTGCCACGGTACATGTTTGGATAAACGCCCCTTGTGTAAGGATATTCTCCAGGCATTCCCAGTACCTCATCAAGATTCTCTGGGAGGTCTCCCCTTGTGTAAAGCTCCTTTATTTTAAAATCAGATGAATTTGTGTAATTTTTTTCCCTGTATCCTGTTTTTTTATTCCAGTCAGCAAGTGTTGAATTTTTCCATCTTTCATATTTTTCATCTATTTTAAATGATTTCTGAATCTGGCTAACTTTTTCCTCATAAAATGAATTCTGCATACTTGCTTAAGTCATAAAAGAATTAATATTTTTCTTTTTTGAATTAATTCATATTTCATTAAAAATAATGTTGTTAATATGACTATTGGTCATGGTCTTATACCAAAATTTTTAACATTATATTTATTTTTCTTAAGGTAACCTTAAATTAAGTACTTATAAAATTTATAATGCAAATATAATTAAAATTATACAATTAAATTAAAAAAATTAAAAGGTTAAAATAAAAAATTAAAAAAATATTTTTACGGGTCTGATACAATATCCAGAGTTATTGTAAGCGAAAAGTCAGATCCCTGGTAATGGTTTACATCATGTCCTCCACTGTTGCCCAGGCCTATCCATATTTGCATTAATGCTGTGCCCTCTGGGCTAAGAGATGTGTTAAATCCGGATATCTGATTTACACTGTATATGTATCCAGTGCTTGTCTCAAGGTCGCCCATAAATGCCTGTTGAGTAACTCCCATTGCATTTATTGGTTTTGCAGGTGTGTTGTATTCAGGGTTTGATGATGTTGTAAAGGTTGGTGCTGGTGATGATACCATAAATCCTACTGTTCCATTGTTTGTTATTACAGCCTGAAGTTCAACATACTCACCGGGTGCAAGATTTGTCACATTCACAACGAATTCCTTTCCACTAGTGGCTGTCGTATAGAACTGGTTTCCAAGAGAAAGGTTATATATTCCACTGGTGTGATGGTATGGTTCTGCTGCCCCTATCTCGTATATATGTCCGTTTGGTCCCTCAACTGTTATTGGCGTGTTATTGGCATTTGTGCCAATAAGGCTCATATCATTTTCCCAGGTCAGATGACCTGCTGTGTTATTAATGGTAACAGTCGAATTCCCAGAGAATGCGGAGAACGCAAAGGTTCCCCCCAGTGCTATGAGAATCGGCACTACCAATAATACGGCTAACTTTTTATTCATTTAGTCACCAGAAATTAATTTTTTGATGGCTAATAAAAAATAAGAAAATAATAATAAGGCTAATATTTTAATAACTGTTATCACAATAAATCCTTAAAATAAGTTGGCAAAAAATATTATACATAGCTATTATACTAACAATTATTATTTATCATTACTAAGTATATTTAATAAATAAAAGTTAAAACATTCCCGGCCCTTAACATTTATGAACAAAAAACTATACATTACATTAATTGTAATTTTTGCATTACTCATTATTTTCTCATCAATAATAATTATGGAGCCAAGGGAGCACACAAAAAATATTAACGTTACAGATTTTGCATCAAATGCTAAGATTAATGTTAATGATTCTTTAAAAAATAACAGCCTTTATAGTGTTAGTACACTGTATAACCCATCAGTAATTTATAAGAATATATCAAAAAACATGACAGTATATGTAACCGGAAATTTCCTTGCATCCGAGGCACAATCGGTTTTAATTCAATATACTGTATATGCTGTCTCATCTGAACCCTCGTGGACAAGAATATTTATGCAAAATTCAAGCAGTTTTACCTTTTCCGGGAGCCATGAAATTAATGATATGGTTATTCCATTAAATATATCCGGCATTTACAATAAGGCTGCAAGCATAGATAATGAACTGGGTTATACGTCCAGCATGCCTGCAATTGATATAAACTTAACAATAATTGACGCAAATACCGGAACATCATCATCAACAGGGATAATAATAAACGGTGCAAATAAAGAATATACAATATCTTATGGAAAACCGGCTAGCATGACCTCTGATACTGACGTTAAGGATTCCTATGGTGGCAAACCGGTAATTCCAGAACCGCAACTTTATGGATACATTATAATGGCAGCATCCATTGCATCAATAGTTATAATATCACTGTCCTTTTTGGGCTTCCCAAAAAAGAGGAGTGAGATGGATAAAAACATCGATGAATACTCAGACAGAATTATTGAAATTAAATACATGCCCAGGGGAACATCTATTAAGGTTGATTCATTCTCGGATCTTGTTAAACTTTCTGACGCATATCATGAACCGTTATTTTACATAAAAGAAAAAAACCTATTTTTTGTATTTCACGATTTTAAGAATTATGTATACGGTGATAATATATGAAAAAAACATTTTTTCTTATTATTATTGGATACATTTTTTCATATCAAATGATTTTACATTATACCAAAAACGCATGGCTAGCTGTAATACTACCGGCTATTATATTTATACCATTGATACCCAAAATAAAAATAAAATTTAATAAAGATGTAATAAAACTGGGCATACTTGCATTGTTCATGGAATTTTTTTTAATAGAACCTAGCCTTGTATTTAAAAAAATTGTATTTCATTTTTATATAATCCCATTTTTAACAAGCGTTGTTTATTCCATCATAACTGCATTTATTTTTATACTGATTCTCATGGCAATTAAGGAAACCAAAATCAAGAGTTTCCTGCTTAGAGGTTTACTCTTTGGTTCATCTGTTTTACTTTATTATTATCCATACAGTGCCCTGATTAATACAAAAACAATCTTCTCATTTGCCGTTTTCAATATAATTTTTATATTTTTTCTGGGCATTACAATTATATTTATTTATAATAAAAGCGGTTATAATTTCCTTGCAACATTACTTTTTATTCTTATTTTCGCAATTTTTGCATCGTTCCCTATCATTATAGAAATCTCAAAATATTATTACCTTATCTGGCAGATGATTACTCTTTCACTTATAATATTTTTAACAGATCTTATGATTAAAAACTCCTTTGAATTTTTAAATATTTTCAGGAGTAATAAAATTAATTTTAAAAAATTGCTCAAAAATTCCAAATATATTATAATATTTCTGGTGGTTATTACCATTCTCTCAATTGCAATATCACCTGGAATAACTGAACACAGTTACTTTGTTATAGGAGACCCCACAGGAAGCATGTATCCTGTTATTAAACCAGGGTCTGTGCTTGTTGTTGGTCCTATTAACACAAAATCAATTAAGGTGGGCGACATAATAGTTTTCAATGCCCCCTGGGAAAATGGAACGCTTTTCGCACATCAGGTTATAAAAATATGTCACATCGGAGGGCATGAGTATTTTAGAACCAAGGGTGTTGCCAATCCAGCCCCTGACCCCAAACCGGTTCCACCATATGACGTTAAGGGACGCGTTTTGTTTGCAATTCCATATCTAGGTTATGCATTAATTTATTCAAAACTTGTCCTTGCCGTTGTATTTGTTGGAATAGCCGGAATTTTAATATACCCCGGAAAGCGGGGTTCATGGAAGAATACTAATATGAGGTGGTAGGAATGGAAAATTATAAAAAAATGAGGTGTGAACAATGAGTGATAATCTTACAGTTTTTTTCGACAGTTCTGAATGGGAAGAATCATTTAATGAATATCCTGGAAAATTAAGTAAAGATTACATCCCGGATATTATTATAAAGTCAAAATCTGGAGAGGAGCGGATACCGGTTCTTTTATTATCCGGGGAATCTAATAAAAAATTGAAAAAACTTCAGGAGTTCATTGATTATGTGCCTGGAAGCTCATTTAATAGGAGAATCTGCATATATTCTGGTAATATAACACCGGAAATAAGGATAATGTGCAGTAAGTACAATATTACCCTGTGCAGAAAAATAGTAATTAACCATGGAAGTTTTTATAAAACAATAGAGGCCACAGATATTAAAAAAAGCTCAGGTCCCAACGATGGCCATGGCATTGATAAAATCCAAAGAAGGGAAAAAAATCTTTATAATACGTGAGATGCTGGAGGCCATAAAATTAAGTGATGGAATGAACATAACAAAAATAATCTATAAATGCAATTTAAATTATCAATATGCAATAAAGCTTCTTGAGGATCTTGCCGGCAGGGGGTAATTCAACTTATAGATTATAAGGGAGGTATAAAATATAAAATTACTGCAACTGGTATTAAATATCTTAATGATCTTAAATCAATCTGATTTAATCATTTAAATGCTTTTATTATACAAATGATCTATCATAATCATCATAACACAAACTTTATTAATACGATAATGTTTAATATTTATGAACAAAAATAATGAACTTCAGGTTTTTGATTTTGAACATTTATGTCTTGATAATTCAAATTTTTTGTTGGAAAACGCCAAAATCATACTAACAGAAAGGGGGAAAGTTTTGGTTTTGTTTCTTTCTGGAACCATAATTGAAAAGATAAATATTTTAAAAAATATTAAAATTCCGGAAGATATTCCATTATATGCAAAAATTGGTATATACGCTGGAATGGTAGATAGCAACATTAAAAAAATTGCCCATGAACATGATATTAAACTAGTTAAACAGCTCAGCTTCAGATCAAGTTTGTATAATATTATTATACGGACAAACGATAATAAAACAAAAATAAATTTTTTTGATAGGGAATCAAAAAGATCAAAGATTCAGATAGAAAAGGAAATACTTGAAATATTGAATTCTAGGGAAAAAATGCCAATAACAAAAATAGTTTATAAATGCAATTTAAATTACAAGTACTGTTCAGATTTACTTAACGATTTAATAAAAATTAATACCATTGAGGTTCTTGAAGAAAAGATGGGTATAAAATATAAAATCACACAGTTTGGTAGGGAATATTTATCCAATTTAAAAAAACTTGGAGAGATTTAAATTCAGGCGCCTTTTTGGATATCATTGGAAGATTTATTTTTACCGGTACCGATTAAAAACATCCTGTATAATTATATCTTGGATATTTAAGGTTTAGAACATTCATACATATGCATTTAATAAGGGGCTTTACAATATTAAAATAATGCTTTATGAATTCCTAACCCTGATAATATATTTCATACTTCTCTTTGTATTTTTATTATACATAAAAACCAGAATGGCAACGTTGCTTAACTTAATGGACAGAGAAAAAAATCTTACTGATTTACTTTTTTTAAAAAAGCTTCTTAAATTTATCTACAAAAATAATCTAATAAAAAATCTTGAAATAATTTTAGATAAATTAACCATATACAACGATTCAAGTGTTATGGAAATATTTAATGATATAATTCCTGAGGCAGAGAGTGATATAATTGATATATATCAGCCATTGAATAGATTTGGGGAACTTAAAAAAAAGTATGATATGATTAATGAAAACTATGTTTGGTTACTCTATTTTTCAATAACATATCCCGTTATTTTAATTATTATTTTTATAATAAATCTTTTTAGGTTAAAAATAATATTAAGCCTTTATTTTGGACTAATATTATTCTGGGCAATTTTAATTATGGCCGTAATAACATCAATAGCCATGGCAGTCCATACATTAAAACTCATAATGGGAACCTTAAATGAAATAGGGTCTGTATAAACATTTATTTAATTACCGGTCACTGGTAGAAAATCTAAATACAATAAATTCAAAAGATTATGGGCTCTAACAGATTTTATTAAAGTTTTAATCCAATACAATAATTCCAATAATCAGAGAGTAATATTCTTATATTTATGGTATATATTCTTATTTAGAATATATGGTGACTTTAAATTTTGGCATCTGTAAAAATTGCGGTCATGAAATTGTTTTCTTTGAAGGTCAATGGAAGCATCACATAACCCGGGCTAATCTATATCATGTCCCACACTGGCCTGCAGGTCATGTTATAACCATTGACTGCAAAAGGGATTCCTGTAAGTGTTTAATGCCAGAACTTGATGAATCAAAGGGGCAGAAATCAAGAATGGTTTTATTGGATAGACATATGGACAGATAGGGGAAGATCATGCTGCTATACACTGTAAACAGGATCATGACCGTCGCGATGTATATAGGTATACTTTCTCTTCTTATAGTATCGATTGGGTTATATTTATATTACTCTGGTGTGTACACAGATAGCACATCAAACATCTTCAATATTGGAAAGTCACTATTTTTATTGTCTCTAATTTTTCTCATTGTTGGCTGGATATACAAAGTCAAGAAAGGCAAAGCCAACAAAGGATAGGTTTAAGAATATAATAATTCAATGACATTGTTGAGGGCAAAAAATTGAGTTTTGGTGAATATATTTATCATATAATATTGGTCACAATTGTTTCCATGGTCTTGTTAGTCATGAATATTATGGCTTTTAGCAAAAGATGGGGCCAATTATCTCTTTATTTTTGACCTTGCATACGTAGTTGAAATAGGGTAGATTATGTTGCCCTATCCTTATATCCCGGTGTGGAAATTAAAAATGAAAAGGGATAATTATTCGATTAAAATAATAATTTACTGCCTGCCTATTCATTAAAAATAAGACTCAATGATAACTGTAAATGGGCCCGACCGGATTCGAACCGGTGACCTCCTCCGTGTCAGGGAGACATCATACCACTAGACTACGAGCCCAGTGAAGGTTTATTTTAAGATGATATATAATTTTTTACTTTTAATGAAAATTAGGATTATATGGTAAAAATAATAATATATATGTTATATAAATTAAAAGTTAAATAAGATGATATTGATAATTTTTTAAATTCCTATGCAGATTATAAAAGAAAATAAATGTTTTTTAAAAGGATAATTATAATATAGATCATTAACATGTTAATTTAATATGGAAAGCAGGGAACTATCACTTTATATTAGAGGTTTAATCCCCGGGGATAAAAAAGATGCAGATGCAAACAGACCTGTTTCAGTATGGAAGGAGCTTGACAGGTTACGGGGATTTCCTGAAAAAACAGTTGTCTGCATATTTAGAACAACTGGCTGTGCATGGTATAGGTTTAGTGCATGCTCAATGTGCGGGTACTTTAATGATACATCAGATAATATTATTGATGAGAATCTTTTTAAGCAGGTTGATGAACTTTATAATTCACTTGGGGATGCCAGGGTCGTTAAGATCTTTACCTCTGGAAGCTTTCTTGACCCCCGGGAGGTATCTCCATCTGTAAGGAACTACTTCTTTGAAAAAATGAAGGGAAAGGTTGACAAAATACTGGTTGAATCAAGAACAGAATACATAAGGAAGGACATACTTGAAGATATTAAGCGCCATAATATTCCTGTAAGAATTGCAATAGGTCTTGAGAGTGCCAATGATTATATTATGAAATATTCAATTAACAAGGGCAGCACGCTGAAAAAATATCTGGATGCAGCAAGGCTCATTAAGGAGGAGGGTTTTGAGCTGAGAACCTACCTGCTTTTTAAGCCACCGTTTATATCGGAGCTATCAGCAATAGCTGATGTTGAAAATTCTGTAAAAATATCTGCACAGTATTCAAACGATATATCAATAAACCCAATGAATATACAAAAAAATACACTTGTTGAAAAATTATGGAAGAAGGGTTTGTACAGGCCTCCAAGAATGATATCACTTGCAAGGATTTTAATAGAGATGTCAGGGCATAAATATCCTGTTCTTTCTTATCCCACAGGTGGTGGCAAGGAGCGTGGCGTTCACGATGATAAGTTTGATAAAAAACTTCTTGATTTAATAGTTAAATCATCTCTTGAACAGAATTTCTCGGAACTTAAGGAATACTACTCATCACTGGATCTTTCATTGTATAATTATGAACTTGATCTTGAGGATAAACTTTTACTGCAAACCGACTATAATACCCTTGTAAAAAGAATATCGAGATCATCCATTTTTTATTAAATTTTTGATGTAATCAAGGCCCCCCTGAATTTCGTCTATTACATTCTGAGTATATTTATTCATTAATATTGTATCATAAAGTATTTCCTTGCTTTCCTGTGAACTAATGCTGCACAGGTCAAGATATTTTTCATAGGAACTGGTTTTTATACTTCCATTCTGAGGTCTGGAAATCATGGAAATAATATATGGTTTTACCAGTATTTCAGACATTAATCTATCATGCTGGTCTGCACTCAGGCTGATTATATTGTAATCTGGAAAAATATTTTGAATTTTCCCCATGGAATCAGGTGGTGATATATCGTTTATAAATACTATATCCTTAATCTTACCGTAACTTCTTGGACCAAAAAGTGGATGTATGCTTATTATGCTGTTTTTAAATTTTAAAAATCTTAGCTTCACTGATGATAATTCTATAAATCCGGTAAAAAATTTGTATTTGTTTATTATATTTTCCTCCTGGTCAGGTGGTATTGCCAAAAATGCATAATCTGATTTCTTTAAATAATTAAAAAGCTTTTCCTCATTATCAACATCGACGCCGTATGAATCTGGAAATATTTTCATTAAAAGCGAACCCAGATTACCCTTACTTCCAACTACCGTAAACATACTATCTTATTATTACCCTGTATATATTTTCTCTATTCTCCAGAAAATTCTTTGAAATTAGCATTTGCCTGCCATTGATTATTATGTCACCGCCATAATTACCATTTACATCTACATACACGTCAGGGTCCTCAATTTTATGGTTTATAATATGTATACCAGGGCCGGATATCAAATTTTTATATTCTTTATTTTCAGAAAATACCACGGACCCTGGATTTAAAATAAATTTTAGCATTCCAAGCAGATTTTTGGTCTCTCCATTAAATTCCATGTAATTATTTCCATTAATATTTTTGTATACATACCCTGGTAAATTTAACTGGGAATTAGACTCATAATGTATGGAAAATTCAAAAAGTATATTTAATACAGACTGTGTAAATCTATCCCCGGAGATAAGCTTTATTATCTCCCTTTCACGGTTATAATCATGTATCTCCCCGCCGTTCATTTTTTTTATCTCCCCAATTTTCTGAGCCAGTTTAATTCTCTGTTTTAGCAGCCTTATTATTTCCCGTGAGTTTTCAAGCATTTCCCTTCTGAGATTTTCAAAGTCTGATATTAATTCCATCACCCATGACAATATTTATCACACATATATATAATTTTTTGAGGGAAAATATAATCCCTGATGTTTTTTATAAAGTAATAAAAAACGTTAAATCTCTCAAGGCAATAACTTTCTGTTGAAACTAAGTGATATAGGTGAAAGGCGAATAATAGATTTAATATCGAGGGATAGGGAACCCGATGATTGTGCAGTGCTTAACATGGGATCATTTGATTTGCTGTTATCCACAGATGTAATAACCAGAAAAACTCATATACCGGAGGGGGCAAGCCCTGAAATGGCTGGAAGCTTTTTTGCAGCCATAAACCTGAGCGATATAGCTGCAGATGCGGGAATACCTGTGGGGTTTCTGGTATCACTTTCAATATCCCCAGATTATGACATGGAATATTTAAAAAGATTTTATTCCGGAATATACAGTAAATTATCAGAATTTAACATAGGCATTATAGGCGGGGATACAAAGGAGGGTGATGATTTTACGGCCTCAGGAACAATAATTGGAAGGCAAAAACCCTCACTTATTCGCAGGAGATCAGACATAGCAGTAAACCATTATGTGCTTGTAACAAATTCTCTTGGGAGATCAGGTGCAGGCTATCTATTTTATAAAAATTCATATAAAACTGAATATGGAATAAAAAAAATGCTTGAAATTCATCCAAGGATAATGGAGGCACAGATTTTAAGCATGGCCGGTGCCCGGTTTATGATGGATTTATCGGATGGGATATACTCATCCATATATCAGATGAAGCACGATTATAATATAGGATTTAAAATAGATTATAACAAAATTAAGAAGGACCCTGATGTTTCCAGGGCAGCGCAAATTTCTGGTGTTTCAGAATCAGATATTGTAATGTCCTTCGGTGGTGATTATGAATTATTTTTTACAGTTGAAAAGAATAATTACGATTCATTTAAAAATAGGATAAATAAATACAAAATAGATGCATACATAATAGGAGAAACATATGATGGTCCAAATATGGTGTATTATGATAGCTGGGTTAATGTAAATGAAAGGGGATATGAACACTTCCTTAAGGACCCGCTGGATAAAAAGTAAATGTTTATATAAAAAATATTTATATAGAAGAACATATAGACTTATGATGAACCAAAACAAAGAATATATAGACCCCTTAGAATACGATATTGAAGAAGCCAGAAAGAGATTAAATATGTCAAAGAAAAACAATGAACTTGAAAAATATATGGAAATGTATAAACAGACCCTGGAAGATCTTAATGACTACAAGAATCTTTACATACGGCAGAGATCAGAGATGGAGAACTACGCAAAATACAAGGAACGTGAGATTGAAAACATCAGAAAAAATGCCGGCAGTGAGATAATTAAAAACCTTCTACCGGTGCTAGATACACTTGATGCTGGAATGATACACGATCCAAAACTTGAACCAGTGAGATCGCAAATAATAAAAATATTAAGCTCATACGGACTAAAGGAAATAGCAGGTAAGGGGGAAAAATTTGATCCTAACCTTGAGGAGGCCATAGGTGTATCAGATCAGGGTGAGGATGGAAAGGTGCTTGAGGTAGTTCAGAAGGGATATATGTTAAACGGAGAGGTTTTAAGAACCGCAAAGGTAATAGTTTCAAAAAGGTGAGTTAAAATGAGCAAGATTATAGGTATTGATTTAGGAACAAGCAATTCAGCAGCAGCAGTAGTTATTTCAGGCAAGCCAGAGGTCATTCCGGCAGCCGAGGGAGTCTCATTGGGTGGAAAATCCTTCCCAAGCTATGTTGCATTTACCAAGGATGGCCAGCTGCTTGTTGGTGAACCTGCAAGAAGGCAGGCTTTACTGAATCCAGAGGGTACAGTTTACGCAGCCAAAAGAAAGATGGGTACAGATTACAAATATAAAATATTCGGAAAGGAGTATACACCCCAGCAAATATCCGCATTTATTCTGCAAAAAATTAAGAAGGATGCAGAGACATTTCTTGGAGAGCCAGTGACAGATGCTGTTATTACCGTTCCTGCATATTTTGATGATAATCAGAGGCAGGCAACAAAGGATGCAGGTGCAATTGCCGGTCTAAATGTAAGGAGAATTATTAATGAGCCAACAGCAGCATGCATGGCTTACGGTATTGATAAACTTAATGAATCGCTTAAAATATTAATATATGATTTTGGTGGGGGTACACTTGATGTAACAGTTATGGACTTTGGTCAGGGAGTATTCCAGGTGCTTTCAACGTCTGGTGATACCCACCTTGGCGGCAGTGATATGGATGAGGCTATTGTAAACTTCCTTGCAGATGATTTTAAACAGAAGGAGGGCATAGATCTAAGAAAGGATAAATCTGCATACATAAGATTGAGGGATGCCGCGGAAAAGGCAAAAATAGAGTTATCAACAGTTCTTGAAACTGATATAAACCTTCCTTATATAACTGCCACGCAGGAGGGTCCAAAGCATCTTGAATACAAGCTTACAAGGGCAAAGCTTGAGGAGCTTGTGGCACCAATAGTTGAGAAATCAGCCGAATCATTAAATAAGGCCATAGAGGGTGCAAAGCTCAAGAAGGAGGATATAAATAAAATCATACTTATAGGTGGACCAACAAGGATGCCATATGTTCACTCATTTATAGAGAAATATTTTGGCAAAAAGCCTGAGGGTGGTGTTGATCCAATGCAGGCTGTGGCAATTGGTGCCGCAATTCAGGGTGCTGTACTTACCGGGGATATTAAGGACATAGTGCTTCTGGATGTCACACCATTAACACTTGGAATAGAAACACTTGGTGGTGTAATGACACCGTTAATACCTGCAAATACAACAATACCTGTTAAAAAATCCCAGGTATTTACAACAGCAGCGGATATGCAGACTGCTGTAACAATACACGTTGTTCAGGGGGAGAGGCCACTTGCCAAGGATGATGTATCCCTTGGAATGTTTAATCTTGAAGGTATTCCTCCAGCACCAAGGGGGGTTCCACAAATAGAGGTTACATTTGATATAGATGCCAATGGCATATTAAATGTTTCAGCAAGGGATAAGGGCACAGGAAAGGAACAGAGAATCACAATATCCGCATCAAACAAGCTTTCCAAGGAGGAAATAGAAAGAATGAAAAAGGAGGCTGAGGAATTCGCCGAGAAGGATAAGCAGGAGAAGGAAAATATAGAAACATTAAACAATGCGGAGAGCCTTGCATATACCGCTGAAAAAACAATCAATGATGCCGGTGATAAAATAGACAGCGCAACAAAAGATAATATAAAGGCCATAGTAAAGGACTTAAGGGATGCAATTTCACAGAAGGACATACCAAAGGTCAAGGAGATTACAGAAAAACTTACCAAGGAAATTCAGGAGGTTGGGGCAAAGATGTATGCCAGTGCCTCGGCCAATAACCAGAATAATACAGGTAATGCCGGCACTTCCGGTGAGAATCAGTCGGATAGTTCAAATGATAAGACATCCGGTGAAAACAGCGATACCGTAAACGCAGATTATAAGGAAAACAAATGATGGAACATGGCAGAGGACTACTATAAAATCCTGGGTGTCGACAAAAATGCAACGCAGGATGAAATAAGGGCAAAATTCAGGGAACTTGCAAAAAAATACCATCCTGATTTAAATCAGGGAAACCAGGAGGCCGAGGAAAAGTTTAAGCAGATTGCCGAGGCGTATGAGGTGCTGTCAGATCCACAAAAAAGACAGCAGTATGATGCCACCGGATCTGCCGAATTCAATGGCGGCGCATCCAACTTTAACTGGCAGGACTTTACGCACTTTGATGATATTAATGATATATTCAGCAAAATTTTTGGCGGTTTTGGCGGCTCATCCGGCGGCGATTTCTTCGGCGGCGGATATACAAACCAGCCAGATCTTGATATATACATCAGGGTTAATATAACACTGGAGGACGCATATTATGGCACATCAAAATCTGTCAAGTACAAGAGGGATGCAATGTGCGATGCCTGCAATGGTACAGGCGCCGTTGATGGCAAGCTTATGACATGCCCAACATGCCACGGCACAGGCCAGGAGAGAATAACACGCGGCCAGGGATTCTTCCAGATGGTTACAGTAACAACATGCAGAACATGCAACGGCAGGGGTAAAATACCTGTTAAACCATGCCCGGTATGTAAGGGTACAGGCACGGTACCAAAAATGGAGAATATATCTATAAATATACCCAAAGGTGCAGATACAAATATAAAGCTCAGGGTTGCAAAAAAGGGCAACTCATATGGTGGTGTTACAGGGGACCTCTATGCCGTAATATATGTCCAGAATAATTCAGAGATACGCAGATCAGGGGATAATTTATATGTAAAGCATCACATAGACTTTCCAACAGCTGCCCTGGGCGGCGAGGTTGAGGTTTCATTGTTTAAAGAAAAATTTAAATTAAATATTCCGGCAGGTACACAGCCTGATGATGTTCTAAGAATAAAGGGTGCAGGAATGCCCAGAATAAACTCACATGGTTCCGGGGATCTTTTGGTTATCATTAAGCTTGATGTTCCAAAGCATCTAACAGCAAAGGAAAAGGAACTCATAGAGGAACTAAAGGGTGAACCCACCAAAAAATCATGGTTTCACATATAAATAAATTTTTAAATTTATAATAAATCTATATTTTTAAGTCTTTCCTTAAAATCATGTTCTGTTGTATCAAACAACGATGTTAATTTAATTAAATCCTCACCCTCAACCAGCTCCTTTGCCATGCTCCTGTATGGGTCAAGATCATTCTTATTTATTATGCCCTTTTCTGCAAGGTCAATTATTGTTTCCCATCCATTGAGCCTTATATACTGATTTGGTGATTTTAATACATTAAAAAGAAATTTTTTATATTCCTCATAATCGCCATCAACAATTACACCCCCGGACTTTAACAGCGGTAGCATATGCCATGCGTCACTTACAACACCTGCATTCTGGCTTTTAAGGCTCTCTATAAACACGTTCTTATAGGGTATAAGGTATGTTTTGTCAAGGTAATTTCCAAGAATCAGGTCTATGGCATTCCACCATGCGGTTAAATCCCCAGATTTTATATATGGAAGCAAATACTCCTTTCTGGAAACAATATCCTCCTTTGTTATGTACCCTGCATCAGCAAATCGCCTTGCAAGAACCCAGGCATGAACCTTAACCATTTCATCATCAGTTGTTAAAAGGCCCAGAAACTGATTTTTATTCTCTATCACATAGTCCTTTGTAAGTATCCCATTGTCTATTAGAAAATCAACCTTGTACCATGCATCAAGTCTTGAAAACTGGTCTTCAAGAGATAATGACTTTAAATAATATTCCTTATTTTTTTTAATAACATCCTCTGCCATATTAAAATAATGTTATTTTATTATAAAAAACTTTTTTTAATAAATTATCATGTATATTATTCAAATTCATGATATTTTATTCATAAAATCAGAAATTTATTTATATAATTCGTCAATATAAATGATAAAAATTCCTAAATAGGATTTTTCTTTAAAATATAAATTAAAATTATA